>DASVTG010000059.1:0-6492 GCA_036387695.1 Hymenobacter sp.
AACTTGCAAAGCATCTTTTTTGGGCATAAACGAACTAACAGCGGGAAGGGGCCAGAAGGTTTCGGCGCGCCCCGGCAGGATGTTGCTACGAAGGTACGGCCGCCACGAAGCGGGCGTTGAATTGATTTTAAATAATGGAAATGAGGCTCCTTATTGGCCGTAGTATTGCGCGGCCTTTCGCTCTCTTTATCTTCTTCATGAAAACCACTACCCGCCTACTCCTGGCTGCTGGGATGCTAGCCCTCACCACCGGCGCCCAGGCCCAGACCGCGCGCCCCAGCCTTACCGGCGAGTGGTCTGGTTCGGTGGGCCCAATTGACTTCACCATGCACCTCATGGACCCGGCCAGCGGGCCGCGCACCGCCACGCTCGATATTCCGGCGCAGAATGTGCAGGGCATGAACATGCAGTTCACGGCCCCGGCCGACAGCGTGTATTTGAGACTAAACCAACCGCCCTACCGTTTTGCCGGACGCCGCTCTGCCGATGGCCAGCAGTTAATAGGCGAATGGCAGCAAGGCCTGCGGGTGTTTCCCCTCACCCTGACCCGCAGCACGGGCGCCGCCAGTCCAGCCGCGGCGCCGCGCCGGCCCCAAACCCCCCAGCCGCCCTTTCCATACCAGTCGGCCGAGGTCACTTTCAGGAACGAGAAAGCCAACGTGACCCTGGCCGGCACTTACACCGTGCCCGCTGGCATGAGCCCTTTCCCGGCCGTGGTGCTGCTCACCGGCTCCAGCGCGCAGGACCGCGACGAAACCATTCTGGGCCACAAGCCCTTCGCCGTGCTGGCCGACCACCTCAGCCGCCAGGGCATTGCCGTGCTGCGGTTTGACGACCGCGGCGTGGGCCAATCGGGCGGCACGCTGGAGGGCACCACCAGCGCCGACTACACCGCCGACGCCCAGGCGGCGCTGGCGTGGCTGCGGGCCCAACCCGGCATCCGCAAAAGCCAGGTGAGCGTGTTGGGGCACAGCCAGGGCGGCACCGCTGCCATCGGAGCTGCCACACAGCCCGGTGGGCCCAATTTCCTTATATTACTGGCGGCTCCCGCGCTGCCCGGCGATGAGTTGCTGGTAGAGCAGTCCGTGGCCCTGGCCCGCCTGCAAACCACCGACCCGTCGCAACTGGCGGCCACGGAAAAAGTGCAGCGGGCCATGACCCAGATTGTGCAAAAAACCGCCGACAATGCCCAAGCCCAAGCCCAACTCATGGCCCTGTACAACGCCGCCGGCAATCCGCAGGTAGCGGCCCAGCTGGCGCCTCAGTTTGCCAAGATGACCACGCCCAACTACCGCGCCTTGCTGGCGGACCGGCCGGGCCAGGCCTTGGTCAAAGTGCGCTGCCCGGTGCTGGCCGCGGGAGGCAGCAAGGATTTGCAGGTGCCCCCCGCCCGCAACTTGGCCGCCACCGCTGCCGCGCTGAAAACCGGAGGCAACCGCGACGTGACCGTGAAGGAGCTGCCCGGCCTCAACCATTTGTTTCAAACCGCCGGCACTGGCGGGCCCACGGAGTACGGCACCATCGAAGAGACGTTTGCGCCGGCCGCGCTCCAACTTATTGGCGACTGGATTACCAAGCACACCGTTAAATAACATTCGTCGCGTTTTCCCTCTGTTTCAGCGAGCGGTTGGCCGTATTGGCCAACCATTCTTGTTTTTAACCTCGAGCGTGGAGAGACTACCACCTGGTTTTTGAAAATCTAATGTTGTATTTTTCGGCCTAAATCACGCCGCTTGACTCATTAAACCATTACTTTTTATAACAATTCGATGATTAGATTTTTACTTATCATCTTACTTTCCATCGCTGAATTAGGTGCAATGAGTTATGCCGTGGCCAGCCCACCTGCGGGAGCACCACCGCTCAACGGCCAGTGGAAAGGTCCGCTCAAGCTTTTGGGTGGCCAAATCACCATCGTCATCACCATTGTGCCGCTCACCAACGGCACGTATTACGCGGCGCTCGATGCACCCCAGCAGCGCATCAGCCGCATGCCGGTGGAAGTGGAGTTGCACGGCACCGACCTGAAGCTGCGCATTGAGCAGGCCGGCAGCAGCTTCGTGGGCAAAGTGCTGGCCGACGGCGCCCAACTCAGCGGCACCTGGACGCAGCCGGGCGTGAAGGCGCCCATGGTGCTGAAGCGCACCGTGGCCGGCGCCGCGCCCACCAAGCTCCGCGTCGCTCCGCCTTACCGCGAAACCGAAGTCAGCTTTCTGAACCCTGCCACGCGCCAGCACCTGGGCGGTACCCTCACGGTGCCGGCCGGCGAAGGGCCGTTTCCGGCCGTGGCCCTGCTTTCCGACTCGGGGCCCCAGGGCCGGGATGTAGAGGTGGCGGGCTACCGCATGTTTGGCCAACTGGCCGACTACCTCACCCGCCACGGCGTGGCCGTGCTGCGCTTCGATGACCGCGGCGTGGGCAAATCTGGCGGAATCTACGCCAACGCCACCACCGCCAACCTGGTGACCGACGCGCAGGCTGCCCTGGCGTTCCTGCGCACCCGCCCCCTCATTGCGCCGGGCCGCGTGGGGCTGCTCGGGCACGGGGAAGGGGCCAACGTGGCCTTGCTGGCCGCGGCGGCGCCGGGCCGGGCACCGGCGTTTGTGGTGTCGCTGGCGGGCTACGGGCAACCGGGCTACGACGTGCTGCTGCGCCAGCAAGGTGAAATCATGCGTCTGATTGGGGCCGACCAAGCCCAGGTGAAAGCGGCCCAGGACGTGTACCAGCGCACCATTGCGGTGGTGCGCCAAACCCCCAACGACGCCGACGCCCGCGCAAAAATCACCACCCTGCTCAGCGGCACCAACACCGGCCTCGACGCGGCCATGGCCCGCGCCCGCGCCGTGCAGCTGACCAGCCCGTGGTCGCGGTATTTCTTTGATTTTGACCCGCAGTCCCAGCTCAGCAAAGTGCAAAGTCCCGTGCTGCTGCTCAACGGCACGGCCGATTTGCAGGTTTCGGCCCGGCGCAACATGACGCCGCTGGCCCGCGCGCTGCACCGCGCCCACCGCGACGTGACGGCCTACCGCCTGGCTGGGGTGAACCACATGTTCCAGCCTGCCCCTGCGGATTGGCCCATGGTGAACGGCATGCAGCAGGCTACTTTTTCGCCCGAAGCGTTGAACAAAATTCAAAGCTGGGTGGTTGCCGAAACCAAGTCGGCAGTGGCCCCGGCGCCTGCTCCGCTGAAGAAGCTGGCTGCGCCCCGCAAGGCACCGAAACTAGCCAGCGTGCCCCGCCTGCGCGGCTAAGAACCGGCCTTCGAGCCCACAACGAAGCCGAGGGTGAAAAGGAGAGTCGGAAGGGAACAGTCCTGGTTTGTGCCTATTATTACAGCTAGCGACGAGTCAAAATTCTTTTAGCTACGCCACATTCTCCCTTTTCTATCCCTTCTCCGGCCTTGCGCCTGAGCTCTGACTATGGCGGCTACACCCTCACCGCGCCCTCACCGGTCGTGGGATAATTCCAGGCCCATGCGTTGGGTACGCCGCTACTTCGGCTACTCGCGGGGCGAGGCCCGGGGCATGGTGGGCATCTTGGTGGTGATGCTGCTGGCCATTGTGGCGCCGCTCGTGCTGCGGCCGCAACTTACGGTGTACCTGCCCGAGGCTGACCAGCAGGGCCTCGACCAGCTCACGGCCTCACTAAAAGACCACCGCACCGTGGAGCAAGGCTACGCAAGCCGCTACCCGAAGCGGACGTACAACAAGCTTGAAAACAGCAGCCGTTACCCCAAAGTGGCACAAGTGGCGCTGGCTCCCTTCGACCCAAACGCGCTGACGGCGCAGGACTGGGAAGCCCGGGGCGTGCCGCATTTTGTGGCCGCACGCATGGTGAAATACCGCGAAGCCGCGGGCGGCTTTAAAGCCAAAGCCCAGGTAAAGAAAATGTATGGCCTGGAGGACTCCGTGTACCAGCGGCTGGCCCCTTTCATGCAGCTGCCCGACGAAGCGGCCAAACGCGGCGGGCCGGAATATGCCGCCAACAAACCCGGCCCTGACGGCAAATTTCCGCCTTTTGCCACCGCCGAGGCTTCCACCGGCAAGTTTCCGCGCAAGCCCCGCAACCTCCAGCCGTTCGACCTGAACACGGCCGACACCACGCAGCTGATGCAGATTCGTGGCATTGGCGCGGGCCGGGCCAAGTGGATAGTGCGCTACCGCAACCAGTTGGGCGGCTACCTGCGCGAAGAGCAGTTGGACGAGGTATTTGTGTTGCGCGACGCGCCGGACCTGCGCGACAGCCTCAAGAAGTACACGTTCGTGGCGCCCGGCTTCGCACCCAAAGCCGTGAACGTGAACACCGCCACTTTTGATGAACTGTACCTACAGCCCTACATCGGCAAACCGCGGGCTCGCATCATTGTGGCCTACCGGCAGCAGCACGGGCCTTTCAAGCGGGTAGAAGACCTAAAGCAGGTTCCCATTCTAAAAGCCGAAGACTGGGAAAAGATGCGGCCGTACGTGCGGTGCGAATAAACTGAGGCTTTAGGAAAAGTTCTGGACTGAGTAGTAACTTTTAAGGGTGCTGGCCACGTATTGTAAGGTTCAGCTAACGGCAGCAAGTGCGGGCTCGGCCCAATTAAACGCTGCTACTCCGGTTAGCTACTTCCCTACCAGCCTCCTTTGCCATGATGGATAACTCCACGCCCGACCCCGCCGCGCTACCCGACGGCTCGGCCGCTACCGACGGCCGCCGCACGTTTATCAAGCAAGCCTCAGGCCTCCTGGGCTTGGCGCTGGCGCCTCCACTCATTGGCCAGGCCGAACGCCTCACCGCCATCTCCAAAAAGGTGGAAGGCGTGAGCGAAATGCGCCTCAAGGTGAACGGCACCGTGCGCACCATTCAGGCCGAGCCCCGGGTGAGCTTGCTCGATGCCCTGCGTGAAAACCTGGACCTGACGGGCTCCAAAAAAGGCTGCGACCACGGCCAGTGCGGCGCCTGCACCGTGCTGGTAGACGGCCGCCGCGTAAACAGCTGCCTCACGCTGGCCGTGATGAGCCAGGGCAAAGAAATTACCACCGTGGAAGGCCTCGCCAACGGCGAAGAGCTGCACCCGTTGCAGCAGGCGTTCATCGAGCACGACGGCTTCCAGTGCGGCTACTGCACGCCGGGCCAGCTCATGTCGGGCGTGGCTTGCATCAAGGAAGGGCATGCCAAAACGGACGGCGACATCCGCGAGTGGATGAGCGGCAACCTCTGCCGCTGCGGCGCCTACCCCAACATCGTGGCCGCCATTCGGCAGGTAGAAAAAAGCGGTTTTAAGTCTTAACCATGAACAACTTCACCTACCTCCAGGTCAACCAGCCCAAGGATGCCACGGCCGCCGTGCGCGACAACAAAGGCGCGGCTTTCATTGCCGGCGGCACCACCCTGCTCGACCTGATGAAGCTGAACGTGGAAAACCACAGCCAGCTGGTCGACATCAACCTGCTCGCCTTCAAAGGCATCGAGCAAACGGCCGATGGCCTGCGCATCGGCGCCCTGGAGCGCATGAGCGACGTGGGCGAAAACCCGCTGGTGATGCAGCAATACCCCATGATTTCGCAGTCGCTGCTCCAGGCGGCCTCGCCCCAGCTGCGCAACATGGCCAGCATCGGCGGCAACCTGTTGCAGCGCACGCGCTGCGGCTATTTCCGCGACACGGCTTTTCCCTGCAACAAGCGCCAGCCCGGCACCGGCTGCCCGGCGCAGGAAGGCGAAAACCGCAACCTGGCCATTCTCGGCGGTAGTAAGGCCTGTATTGCCACTCACCCTGGCGACCTAGGCGTTGCCCTCGTGGCCCTGGACGCTGTGCTACTCCTCGAAAATGCCAAAGGCAAGCAGCGCCGCGTGCCGCTCCTCGATTTTCATGTGGTGCCCGGCAATACGCCCCAGCGCGAAACGGTGCTGGAGCCCGGCGAACTGATTGTGTCCATCACGGTACCTGCGGCGGCACATGCTCGTAAGTCAATGTACCTCAAGGTGCGGGACCGGGCCTCGTATGCTTTCGCGCTGGTTTCGGCAGCCGTGGGGCTCGACGTGCAAGGGGGCCAGATTCGCTCGGCCCGCGTGGCGCTGGGCGGCGTGGGCACCAAGCCCTGGCGCTCGATGGCGGCGGAGAAAATTCTGGTTGGCGCCGCGGCTTCGGAGGCCACTTTCCGGGCCGCCGCCGCCGCCGCTGTGCGCGAGGCCCAGCCCCGCGAGCAAAACCGCTTCAAAGTGGAGTTGGCCCAGAGCACGCTGGTGCGGGCGCTGACCGATTTGTCGTCGTAGGAACGCGCCACGGCGCGTTCAATCGTTGACCGAAGTCGGCATTCCGCGCAAACATCATTCTAACCGCAGCCTACTGCCACCGAACGCGCCAAGGCGCGTTCCTACATTGTTAGGTCGGTTAGGGCCCGCACCAGCGTGTTTTGTGCCAGCTCCACTTTGAAGCGGTTGTGCTCACGGGGCTGGGCCTCGCGCACGGCAGCGGCGGCGGCGGCCCGGAACGTGGTTTCAGTAGGTGCG
>DASVTG010000060.1:0-4666 GCA_036387695.1 Hymenobacter sp.
GCTAACGCCTATAGCCTTGTGGCTATTTGCCGCTGGCCTTTTCCGTCCGGAATCGTTCCCAGCGAATCACCATGAACTTGTCGCCCAGCTCCGTCACCATCATTCCGGCGCCTTTCACATTGCCGGGCACTTGGAAATACGCCGCCAGCTCCGTCTGATTCAGTATTTTATACGTGGGGTGGTAATCTGTTTGGCGTGGCGCGCGCACGCCGTACTTCTTCACCCAGTTCATCACGCTCACGTGGCTCACGCCCAACAGCCGCTCAATTTCCCGGTAGCTCACTCCCTCTATGTAAAGCTGTAGCGCCTTGATTACGTAATAGCTATCGACTTCCCGGCCCATTTTGGCCACCGTGTAATGATAGCCGCAGCTTTTGCACTTAAACCGCTGCCGGTTGTTCACCACCCCGCTTTTGGTGGCTTCCAGGGAATCGCATTTGGGGCAGGCAGATACGGGCATGGGGCGGAAATGAGGGTTCTGGCAGGCAAAAGCTACCACACTTTAGCAAACATATACCAGTTTAGCAAATAAACACCAGCTTGCCTTCTACTCCTTACTGACCAGCACTGCCCTGAGCAGCGCATCCACCGCCAGTCCAAGCCGGGCCATATCCAGCCGGGCCAGCACGTCGGAGGACCGATGGTAGCTTCCGTTTCGGTAAAAAGCCGTGTCGGTGAGCAGCACGGCCGGGTAGCCGAAGTGCCAATAATTGAGGTGGTCGGAAAAGTCGATGCCCGGCAGCCAGGCCGGCGCCTTAAACCGTTTCACGGGCAAAGCAGCCGCGCCTTTGTAGCGCCGGGCAAACTGCCGGCCAAAACGGCCATTGCCAAATTTTTGCGCCACCGTCACGTAGTTTCCGCGGCTGCCATAAACGAATTTGAGCGGCCAGATGGGGTAGCGCTGCGAGCCCCGCCGGTCGTCGAAATAACCCAGCATTTCGAGCGCCACCATGCCTCGCACCGGCACGCCTGCGGCCTTGAGAGACGCGGCGTGCACGTAGCTGCCCATATTGGGCGTGCGGAAAAACGGCGGCTCCTCCAGCGTGTAAGCCACCAAGTCGATGCGGTACGGCAGCACTTTCTGCTGGCCCAGCAGCCGAGCCAGCTCCAGGAGGGCGGCCACCCCGGTGCCGTTGTCGTCGGCACCAGGCTGCTCACCGCACACGTCATAATGCGCCCCGATGATGAGCCGAGGCCCTTCGGCAGGGCCGAACGACGCCAGGATGTTGCGGTAGGTCTGGCCTTGCACGGCGTAGGCTTGCGCCGAAGCACGATGGGCGCCGGCCGCCCGAAAACTTCTTTGGATGTACGCCGCCACCGAATCAAGCACGGCCGGGTGTTGGTAGTTGCGCGGGCTTGGGGTGGTGGTCAGGTAGTGCAGGTGCCGGCGCAGCAACACCGTGTCGGCCGTGGGTGGTGGGCTGGCGGCAACGGCTGTTATCGGCCAAAGCCCCACCGCAAGCACAAGCCACCCCACTACAACTTTCATGCGGGCAAGCTACTTAGCTTTGGCCAACCAAGCCGCTTCGGTGGCATTTCTTCGCCCGTATGCTCCCCGCTAATTCCGCCTTCCACTCCCTCACCCCTTCCGACCTGAGCCCTGCCCAGTGGCACCCCTTCATGGTGGGGGCCGTGGCGCCGCGGCCGGTGGCTTTCGCCAGCACCGTCGACGCGGAAGGCCGCGTAAACCTGAGCCCCTACAGCTTTTTCAACGCCTTCAGCTCCAACCCGCCCATTCTGGTGTTCTCGCCCGCCAACCGCGTGCGCGACAACTCCCAAAAGCACACCTTGCAAAACGTGCGCGAGGTGGCAGAGGTCGTCATTAATATCTGCGACTTCGCGATGGTTGAGCAAATGTCCCTGGCCAGCACCGAATACGAAAAGGGCGTGAATGAATTCACCAAAGCGGGTTTGACCGAGCTGGCTTCGGACCTGGTGCGGCCGCCACGCGTGGCCGAAGCGCCCGCCGCTTTCGAGTGCGTGGTGGAGCAAATCATCGAGCTGGGCCAGAACCACGGGGCCGGCAACCTCATCGTCTGCCGCGTGGTGCGGGCGCACTTTCGGCAAGGCATCCTCCTGCCCAACGCCACGGGCATCGACCCGTTCAAGCTGGACGCCGTGGCCCGCATGGGCGGCGACTGGTATTGCCGGGCCAGCGGCGCCAGCTTGTTCGAGGTGCCCAAGCCCAACCGGCATATCGGCATCGGCATGGACCAGTTGCCGGACTTTATCCGGAACAGTGAGGTGCTTACCGGCAACGAGCTCGGCCGCCTCGCCAACATCGAGCGCGACGCCTTGCCCGCGCCGGAGCAAGTCGAAGCCTTCAAAACCGAACCGATGGTGGCCTACCTATTGAACAAGCACCGCGACGATGCCCCAGAACTTAAGAAACAACTGCTGCAATTGGGCCGGCAGCTTCTGGCTGAGGGGCGGCTGGAGCAGGCGTGGATGGCACTTCTTATGGAGCAGTTGAACCAGCGCATTGACAGAAGCTAAGCTAATTGACTAGCCCAATTAGCGCGAATACAGCTAGTTCAGTAGCCTAATTAGCGTCAATTGAGCTAACTTGGTGGCCGAACATCTGTCCGACTGTTTATATGCTCACCCGTGCACTGCTGCCCGCCATTGAAAACCGGCTGCTCACCTCGTCCAAGATAGTGCTCATTTACGGGCCGCGGCAAGCCGGCAAAACCACGCTGGTGCGGCAAGTACTGTCCAATATTCCCGTCCGCAAGCTGGAAATAAATGCCGACGAGCTGCGCTACGTGGATGTGCTGTCAAGCCGCGACCTCAATCAATTGAAACAGCTGGTGGAAGGCTACGAGTTGTTGTTCATCGACGAAGCCCAACGCATTCCCAACATCGGCCTGAACCTGAAAATCCTGCACGATGGCCTGCCGCAGTTGAAAATCATCGTCACCGGCTCGTCGTCGTTCGAGTTGGCCAACCGCACCCAGGAACCCCTCACCGGCCGCACCTGGACCTACACGCTTTTCCCCATTGCCACCACTGAGTTGCGCGCCCAGCACAATCCCTTTGAGCTACGCCAGCTGCTCGACCAGCAATTGCTCTACGGGGCGTACCCTGAAATATTCGGTCTTCCCAACCAGCAAGACAAAGTGCAGTACCTGCACGAATTGAGCACCGCTTACCTCTACCGCGACGTGCTGGAAATGGCCAACCTGCGCCACCCCGACAAGCTCCGCAAGCTACTCAGCCTGTTGGCGTTGCAGGTGGGGTCGCCCGTCTCGCTCAATGAATTGGGTAATGCGTTGCAAATGAGCAAGGATACCGTCGCCCACTACCTCGATTTATTAGAGAAGGCTTTCGTTGTGTTTCGGCTCTCTGGCTTTAGCCGCAACTTGCGCAAGGAAGTAGTAAAAATGGATAAGGTCTACTTCTACGACCTGGGCGTTCGCAACGCCATTCTCAACAATTTCAGCCCGCTGGCGGCTCGCCCCGACGCCGGGGCCGTTTGGGAAAACTTCCTGGTAGTGGAGCGCCGCAAGCGCAACGCCTACGCTCCCAGCCCCGCCCTGCCCTACTACTGGCGCACTTACACCGGGGCCGAACTAGACTATGTGGAGGACCTTGATGGGCAATTGGCGGGCTATGAGTTTAAGCTCACCAAAAAAGCTCCGCAAGCACCGGCTTCGTGGCTGGCCAATTATCCGGGGGCAACTTATGCGGGGATTAACCGGGACAACTACCTGGATTTTGTGCTGTGAAACTGCTGGCCTACCTATTGAACAAACACCGCTACCATGCCCCAGAACTCAAGCAACAACTGCTGCAATTGGGCCGGCATTTTCTAATTGAAGGGCGGCTGGTGGAGGCGTGGAAGACGTTGTTACTCGTAGAGTGAGCCTTCTCACAATCATTGAATGAAATACCAAAAAATGCAAAGACGACCTACCTTCCATTGAGTCGCCTTTGCGTTTTAATGCAAAGTTTTGTCCAGCTTTCTAGTCAGAAAAGCTCGGGACTTTTTAATTCCGCACCGCAATCAGCAGCCCCAATTCTTTATACCGCAAATTAAATTTCTTCGCAATCATCGCATTCGTTAGCGAGCCGCGGTAGATGTACACGCCGCTGCGGAAATGCTCGTTGGTAAAGAGCACCTCGTTGATGCCGCCGTGCTGGCTGATTTCCTGCAGGATGGGCGTGAAGATGTTGCTCAGCGCGTTGGTGGCGGTACGGGGCACGCGCGAGGCAATGTTGGGCACGCAGTAGTGCACCACGTCGTACTTGCGGAAAACCGGCTTGCTGTGGCTGGTCATTTCGCTGGTTTCGAAACAGCCGCCCTGGTCGATGCTCACGTCGATGATGACCGAACCCGGCGACATGCTGGCCACCATTTCCTCGGGCACCATGAAGGGAATGCGGCCGTCCTCCACCGACAACGCCCCAATCACCACATCGGCCCGGCGAATTTGCTGGCTGAGGGCAAACGTGTCGAGCGTGCTGGTGTAGAGCTGCATGCCCAGGTTGTGCTTGAGGCGGCGCAGCTTGTAGAGGTGGTTGTCGAACACCTTCACCTCGGCCCCCAGGCCGGTGGCGGCGCGGGCGGCGTACTCGGCCACCGTGCCGGCCCCCAGAATCACGACCTGCGACGGGGGCACGCCCGTGATGCCGCCCAGGATGATGCCCTTGCCCTCGTTGGAGC
>DASVTG010000061.1:0-5365 GCA_036387695.1 Hymenobacter sp.
ATAAACATCACAGCTACAAGCTGTCATGATTTGAATTTGCTCGTATAAAAAGCCTTTCCATGCTTACTTCCTATCCAGCCATGTCCGACAACCAAGAGCACGAGAACGCCGAAACCCGCCGCCAGGAGCGCCGCGAGCACGACAAAGAAAACTACCGCCGCGAAGGCGACGAAATGCGCCAGGGCGGCCCCAACCCCGACCTACCCCACCACGAGCGCACCGGCACCGGCGAAGGATTCTACTCCCCCGACAGCACCGCCGACACCGGCTCGTCCGACGGCGTTTCCAGCGTCATCAGCGGCGACGGGGGCAACACGCCCGGCCGCCACGCCGAACTCAACCCCGACACCACCAGCCCCAACCGTGACCAGGGCGGCACCAAGGGCGCCGGCCAGAGCCGCGAGCCGCACCTGCGCACGCCCAGCGCCCAAACCTCGCACACCGCCAAAGGCCCCCGCGGCGACGGCGGCCAAGGCAAAGCCGGCGGCAGCAAGAGCGGCAAGCAGAACTAGCCGATAAGGCCGACGTCGCACGTGCGATACTGCAACACCGGCCGCCAGCTGCTTGGGTACGCAAGTGCGGCGGCGTAGCCCGGAGCCACATCCAAACTAAGCACCGTCCACTCGGCAGCCTGGTTAGCAGGTAGGCTGCCGAGCAGGCCGTGGCCCACTGCCTTGGCCCGCGCTTCTTGGTGGGTCCAACGGGCGTAGAAGGCCGCTTGCGGACTAGCGGCTTGATGAATTTCTTCCTGTTCGGCTGTGCTAAAGCTGTGCGTGGTTACGAGCGCGAAGTTGAAATTGGGTTCGATTTTTTCTGCGTCAATGCCGACGGTCCGAGAGCCTGCCGCTAACAGCACCCAAGTTCCGGAGTGGGTCAGGTTGAACTGCACGGCGGCGGGTGGGGCTAGCTGCGGCTTGCCATAAGCGCTCAAAACCAACGGCACGGCGGTGGGCGGACACTCTAGCAGGCGGCCCAACAGCACTCGGAGGCACGCCCTGCCTACCAAGAACCGGGCTCGGTCGGAGCGGTGCAGGTAGCGCCCTGCCCGGGCTCGCTCCTCGGCGGCAACCAAATTGAGTAACCCGGTTTCCTGGCCCTCAAATTCGGCTATGTTCATTCGGTAAACCGCTAGAACGGAACCGAGTAGCGGCACAATCTCAGGAAATGGCTCGGTGCCGGCGGGGAGCCAACAGGTTGGTTCTAGGGCCGTCATTTAGCCTGCTGCCCGGTCGAGTGCGGCCTGTAAGGTGGCCGCAAACGTTTTGTCGTGTGGCGGGGCAAACATGAAGCTGTGCTCGCCGGGCATGTCGTGGGCGTTGACGCCGTGGAGGGCCAGCGGTTTCCAGCCCAAATACTTCGCGTCCGGCATGTAAAAGGTGCGTTCCTGGGCCCGGAATAGCTCGATTTGGATGGGCAGGGGCGAAAACAGATAGTGACGCCAGGCTTGCTCGTTCATCTGGTCAATGCGCGCTTGCTGGGCTGAGTTGGGCACTTGCGGGCTGGGGCCCCGGTGTTTTAGCTGGTTTATCCGTTGCTTGAGCAGCTGGCGACGGCGGGCGGTAGCACGTCGGGGTGCCCGGGCCACCAGCAACAGTTTGTAGGCCCACTCTTTAAGCGCCAAAACGGTTGTGGCGGGCACGCGCCGGTACCAGGGCTTGAAGTAGTTCGATTGGTCGGCGTAGGTGTCGAACATGGCCAGCATTTTTACCTCTTTGCCCAGTGCCAAGAGCTGCCGCGCCATTTCGAAGGCGATGATGCCGCCGAACGAAAAACCCGCCAGCGCATACGGCCCGTCAGGATTTTGCGCGCGAATGGCCGCAATGTAGTGGGCCGCCATGTCCTCGATGCGCGCCAGCGGCTCTTCCACCCCGTCGAGGCCTTTGGACTGCAGGCCGTACACGGGTTGGTCGGCATCCAGGTTGTGCGCCAGCGTGTTGAACAGCAGTACGTTCAGCCCTGCGCCGTGCACAATGTAAAGGGGCATTTTATGGCCAGCCGGCTTGATGGGCACCAAGGCGTCCCAGGTAATGAACTTGCCATCGAGCTGCAGCAGCAGCGCCAAGGCGGCCACCGTGGGATGGGTAAATAGAGCGGCCAGCGGCAGGCGTTTGCCGCTGGCCTTCTCCAACTGCGCCATCACCTGCACCGCCACGAGGGAATGCCCTCCCACGTCAAAGAAGTTGGCGTACACACACACCTCCTTCAGCCCCAGCGCTTCGCACCAGATGCTGGCGACAAGCTGCTCCACGTTGGTGCGCGGCGCTACGTGCTTTGCCGCCGCCAATGGAGGCGCTACGGGTGTAGGCGTGGTTGCAGCCTGAGCCAAGGCCCGGCGGTTTAGCTTGCCATTTGGCGTCAGGGGCAATGCTGCCAACACCACGTAATCGGCCGGCACCATATGGGCCGGGAGATGTGCACGCAGTGCCGTCTGCCAGCTTGCGCGGCGGGTAGCCAGCCTAGCCGCCAACTGTTCGGCTGTCGTTTCGGGAGCGGCGGGTTCTTCGGCCAGCACCAGGTAAGCCACAAGGCGCTGGTCGTGGGGCCCGTGTGCCTGCACGGTCACGGCCGCTTGCCGCACGCCCGGCAGCCCACTGAGGTGAGCTTCAATCTCGCCGGGCTCGATGCGGTAGCCGCGCAGCTTCAATTGGTCGTCGAGCCGGCCCAGCACTTGCACCTCGCCGCTGGGCAGCAGCAGGCCGGCGTCGCCGGTGCGGTAGAGCCGGGCGCCCGCGTCATCGGTGAAAGGGTCCTGAATGAACCGCTCGGCCGTGAGGGCGTCGCGGCGCCAATAGCCTGCGGCCACGCCCGCGCCCCCGATAAAGATTTCGCCGGTAGTGCCGGGTGCCATCGGCTCCAAGTGCTCATTCAGCACGTACAGCTGGGTGTTGGCAATGGGCCGCCCCACGGTAATTACGGCCGGGGCGGGCGGCACCCGTTGCACCGCCGACCAAATAGTGGTTTCCGTCGGCCCATACATGTTCCACAAGGCTCGGCACCGGGGCAGCAACTGGCGGGCCAGTTCCAGGGGCAGGGCTTCGCCACCACACAGCGCTACCAGGGGTAAGGGTTGCTCCCAGCCGGCTGCCAGCAGCAGGTGCCACGTGGCGGGCGTGGCTTGAAGTATGGTGATGCCCTCGGTTTCGAGCAGGTGGCGCAGGGCGCGGCCGTCGCGCACGCTGTAGGCGTCGGTCAGTACCACGGTGGCGCCGCTAATCAGGGGCAAAAACAGCTCCAGGCCCGCGATGTCAAACGAAATGGTGGTGACGGCCAGCAAGCGGTCGGCCGCCGTGATGCCGGGCGCTTGCTGCATGCTAAGCAGAAAGTTGACCACGTTGCGGTGCGTCACGGCCACGCCTTTGGGCTGGCCGGTTGAGCCCGAGGTGTACAGCACGTAGCACCGGTTTGCGCTTGGAAAAATTACCTGGGGCTCGGTATCGGGAAGCCCGGCGGCCTCGGCCAGCAGGTCCTCCACGTTCAGGCGCGGGGTTTCGGTGGCGAGTGCGGGAAGTCCGCCCGCTGACGTAAGCAAGAGCCGAGCGCCTGAATCGGCAAGCATAAAGTCAATTCGCTCGGCTGGGTAGGCCGGGTCCAGAGGCACGTAAGCAGCGCCGCATTTGAGTATTGACAGCAGCGCAACCAGCAGCTCCACCGAGCGCTCCACGGCTACCCCAACCACGTCGCCGGGCAGCACGTCCCGCCTGAGCAGGCAGGTAGCTAGTTGATTTGCCTGGAGATTTAACTCCGCATAGGTCAGCTCAGTCGAACCGAACTTTATGGCGATGTTGGTCGGAGTGGCTTGGGCCTGCACGGCAATGAGCGCGGGGAGGGTGGCCGTAGCCGGGTAGCCGACCTGAGTTGCGTTCAGCTGTTGATACGCCTCGGGCAAGGCCTGCGGCGCCAGTTGCAATTCGGCCAGCAGGGTGCCTGGGTTGGCAACGAGCTGTTCGGCAATACGGGCGAAGCTGGCGGCTAGCCGCGCAATGCGCTCGGGCCGAAACAACGCCACGTTGTACGAGCATTCGAGCACCAAGTGGTTGCCCCGGCCGCTGGCGTTGAGCGTGAGTTCGAAGTTTTCGAAGGCCCGCGGGTTGCTGTGCAGCTCGTGCGTGAAGCCATCAAATGCCACGCCATCGTCCAGTCCCAGGTCCACGTTGAACACCGCGGCTACCAAAGGCAGACGGCCGGGTTCGCGCCGAATTGGTAGCCGGCTCAGCAAGCTGCCATAAGTCAACTGCTGGTGCTCCAGCGCGTCGAAAAGCGCCGTTTTGCGGGTTCGCAGGTAGTCCACGAAGCGGGCAGAACCCACGGGTTGGCTTCGCAGGGGCAGCAGGTTTACGCAGTGACCCACCGTGGTGGCGAGGCCCGTGGCTGCTTGCCCGGCGGCGGGCATGCCCACTACTATGTCTTCCTGCCGAGTGAGCCGGCCCAGCAGCACCTCAAACACGGCCAGCAGCGTGGTTACGAAGCTGGCCCCGCTTTGGACGCCGAGGGTCCGCAGGCTGGCCACTAAAGCTGGGTCCAGCAAGTAGTCATACCGTTGGCTTTGGTAGGTACGGGCCGCGGGCCGCGGAAAGTCCGTGGGCAAGTCCAACACCGGCGCCCCGTCGCGGTACGTTTGCAACCAAAACTGCTCGGTGTGGCGGTAAGCGTCACTATTTTGAAGCAGCGCTTCGGCATCAGCATATTCCGCGAAGGGAACGGCAGGGGCCAGTTCCGCCGGCACGCCCCACACCGCCGCCGAGTACAGCCGGCTCAGGTCTTGCAGCAGCAGGCCCAGCGACCACCCGTCGCAAATGAGGTGGTGTGCCGTCAAGGTGAGGTGAAATTCGTGGTCGGCCAGCTTTAGCACGCTCGCGTACCAGAGCGGCCCGGCTTGCAAGTCGAACACGTGTTGTGCCTGCGCCTGTGCGTGAGCGGCCATAGCCTCGGCCTGAGCAGCCGCTTGTAGGGCGGCCACATCGTGGCACGAAAGCTCCGGAAGCAACTCGCCCGCAACGCACAACACCGTGCCATCGGCACTGCACGTGGCTCGTAGCGCCTCGTGCCGTTCAGCTAGGGCGCTGAGTGCCGTGCGCAGGGCGGCTGCATCGAGCACGGCCCCGCGCAGATGCAGCGAAACCGATTCATTGTAGGCGCGGCTGGCGTCGTTGCCGCCCAGCTGGCAGGCCAGCCAAATTTCGGCCTGCGACGCGGTGAGCGGCACCAGATGCGTGAGCTCGGCTCCCGCAAACGGATTGAAGTCAACCGCCTGCACGGCTGGAGCGGGCGCGGAAATTGTCATGGTAAGCTAAAAGAATAGAAGTGTAAGTATTGGCGCTACTTTTAAAGTGTATAGTTTGCTTAAAGACAGAGCGGTATTTATTCG
>DASVTG010000062.1:0-5656 GCA_036387695.1 Hymenobacter sp.
CGGCAATAGCATGAATAGAAACGCCCATGCCCACGTCACTTGCATCCAAGCCGGGCCCAAAGCGGGCGGCGTAATTAGCTTAGACAGATTACCATAAGTAGTAACCAGAGGCCCAGACAGAAACGGATAAGCAGCGGAAGAAAAAAGCAGCAGTCCCGCCCCTACCCCTATCCACTTCGCCGGCGCATACCCGCCCGCCCGCATCATGCGGTAAAATTCCAGCAGCATTTTGACCTGCACCGCCGCGAAAAACAACGCGAACGTCCAGGCGCTGTACCACACGCTGCCCAGCAGCATGGCCGCCCCGATGAAAGCGTAGATGACCCGCAGCCGCAGGTTGCTAGGCCCCGATTTGGCCTCGGGCTGCTCGGTTAGGGCGGGGGCATTCGGAGGCGTAAAATCAGCCAATTCAAATATATTAGGAGAGGGAAACGGAATATTACGCCAATGGTTCGGGTCGGTGTGGGGCCACGCCGTCGCTGCTGAGGGTGAGCATCTGGGTGGGCGCGGCGGGGGCCGTCATGCGCTGGTGCAGGAAGTACAGCAGCCCGGCCGTGAGCAGGGCCGAGGGCAGCACCAGCCACCACGGCAGCGCGTCGTTGGACTCGGGGTCGAAGCCCCAGCCGAACTGGCCGCGCTGGGTGAGGTAGAGAATCAGCAGTTGGAAGGCATTCTGGACGAAGTGCGCGGCCATGGACACCAGAATGTTGCCGCTCCAGAGGTACAAATAGCCCAGCACCAGGCCCAGCACGAAGCGCGGCACAAAGCCGAAGAACTGCAAGTGAATGGCCGAAAAAATGGCCGCTCCGAGCCATACGCCCACGTGCGGCGAAAACCAGCGCACCAGGTTTTTTTGAATCACGCCCCGGAACACCAGTTCTTCGCTGATGGCGGGCACGACGGCAATGACCACCACCCCCACCAGAAAGCGCCCCGCTGAATTGAACTTGGTGACAAACTTGGTCAGGCCCTGGGCCCGGTCCTCGCTGGTGCGGGCCCACACCTCAAAGTCGTGCAGGAAGGCCGGAAAATGCGCGTCCGCGTTCCAGGCAACAAGGCCGGTCATGGCCGGCAGAATAACGATAATGAGCGCGGCAGCGGCCAGCAGCCACCAGCCCGCGCCCAGGCGCCGCGGGTTGAAGTATTCGGCCCAGCCGTAGCCCAGCGCGGAAGCCAGCGCCAGCGCCCCGCCCGCGCAAGCCGAAAACAGCAGCACGCCTTGCGCCATCATGAGCAGGCCCCAGCCTTGCGGGTAAGCGGCGGGGGACGTCATCACCTTTTGTACTTGCAGCAGCGACAGCCCGAAGCCCGCCTGCGCCCAGCCGAAAATGACGGCATAGCCCACGCAGGCCCCCGCCACCATCAACACCAGCAGCATCAACACTTGGAGGCCGGGGTGCAGCGTGCGGGGCAGGAAACCTTTCATAGCGGGAAGCAAGTTAGACCACAGATTTAACGGATTTCAACGGATTAAACGGATTTTTGTGGTTCCGCCCGTTGGCCGGTGGGATGATTGGTGCCGCGTCCGTGTTTAATTTCAACGGCTTTAAGCCCCAAATCTATACTTTCAACTCCGACACAACCCCGCTCGGAGTTGGAAGGAACCACAAAAAATCCGTTTCAATCCGTTAAAATCCGTTAAATCTGTGGTCAACATTGGTCCCAACATCACCCTGCCCGACTTCCCGCTCCTGCTCGCGCCCATGGAGGACGTAAGCGACCCACCGTTTCGCGCCGTGTGCAAGGCCAACGGAGCCGACCTGATGTACACCGAATTCATTTCGTCGGAAGGACTGATTCGGGCGGCGGCCAAGAGCCGGAAAAAGCTGGACATCTTCGACTACGAGCGGCCCATTGGCATCCAGCTTTTTGGGTCCGACGTGGAAACCATGGGCGAGTGCGCGGCCATCAGCACCGAGGCCGGGCCCGACTTGATTGACATCAACTACGGCTGCCCGGTGAAGCAGGTGGCCTGCCGCGGCGCGGGGGCCGCCCTGCTGCGCGACGTGCCGAAAATGGTGGAAATGACGGCCGCTGTCATCCGCAACACCCACTTGCCCGTGACGGTGAAAACCCGCCTGGGCTGGGACGAGGGCTCCAAAAACGTGGAAGACGTGGCCGAGCGCCTGCAGGACATCGGCATTGCGGCGCTTACGGTGCACGGCCGCACCCGCGTGCAGCTTTACAAGGGCGAGGCCGACTGGCGCCTCATTGCCAAAATCAAGGACAACCCGCGCATTCACATCCCCATTTTCGGCAACGGCGACATCACCTCGCCCGAGAAGGCGCTGGAATACAAAAACCGCTACGGCGTGGACGGCGTGATGGTGGGCCGCGCCAGCATCGGCTACCCCTGGATTTTCCGCGAAATCAAGCACTACGTGGCCACTGGCGAGCTGCTGCTCCCGCCCACGCTGGAAGAGCGCGTGGCCATGTGCCAAATGCACTTCGACAAAAGCATTGAGTGGAAAGGGCCCAAAGTGGGCATCTTCGAAATGCGCCGCCACTACGCGCACTACTTCCGCGGACTGGAAGGCGCCAAAGCCTGGCGCACGCGCCTGGTAGACGCCGAGACGCCCGAGGCGGTGCTGGAGGTTCTGGCCGAGATTGCCAGCAGCGAGGCGGTGATGGTGGGCTGATTCTGCCTAGTACGCCATCACCCGGCCACACCAGAACGTCCTGCTGAGCTTGTCGAAGCATCTCTACCGCAGTAGTAAATGACATACTCTGGCAGTAGAGATGCTTTGACAAGCTCAGCAGGACGTTCTTTCTTAGTCATTTGAATAACCGTTGATGATTCTTCCGATTTACGACCAAAAATCCCGCCTCAAAATTCTGATTTCGGTGCTGGCGCTGCTCATTGGGGCGGCCACCGTCATCTACACCAACGTGTTGGTGCAGCGGGTGTCGGAGCGCGAGCAGCAGCAGATTCAGCTGTACGCCAAAGCGCAGGAATACATCATCAACTCGGAAGCGGAGAACACGCTGTTTGTTTTTAATGAGATTATTGATGCCAACGCTACGATTCCGGTCATCCTGAGCAACGACGGCACAAACATCATCAGCGCTAAAAACATCAACATGCCGGCCCATCTCTCGCCGGTGGACTCGGTTACGCTGCTTCAGAGCGAGTTGCGGCTCATGAAGCAGCAGCACCAGCCCATCGTGGTGAAGTTTGGCGGCGGGCAGATAAACTACATCTACTACCGCGACTCGCAGCTTTTGCAGCAGCTCCGCACCTACCCGCTGGTGCAGCTGGTGGTGATTGGCTGCCTGGCCATCATTGCCTACTTCGCGTTCAGCTCGTCGCGCCGGGCCGAGCAAAACCGCGTGTGGGTGGGCTTGGCCAAGGAAACGGCCCACCAGCTGGGCACGCCGCTCAGCAGCCTGGTGGGCTGGCAGAACTACCTGCGCGATTCCGACCGGTTCAAGGACGAGCCCATTGTGGAAGAGCTGGGCAAGGACATTCGGCGCCTGGAAATCATCACTGAGCGGTTCAGCAACATTGGGTCGGTGCCGGTGCTGAACGACGAAAACCTGTACCAAACCACCCGCAACGCCATTGAGTACCTCTCAAGCCGGGTGTCGCGGAAAGTGGTGTTCAAAATTGAATCTGACCTGCCGATGGACACGCCGGCCCGCATCAACGTGCCGCTGTTCGACTGGGTCATCGAGAACATCTGCAAAAACGCGGTGGACGCCATGGACGGGCGCGGGTCCATCACGCGGCACCTGCGGCGCGTGCGCACGCGCCGCAGCTGGTACCGGCGCAAAGCTCCCGCCCGCCAAGTGGCCGTCGACATCACCGACACGGGCAAGGGCATCCCCAAAAACAAGCTCGAAAGCGTGTTTATGCCCGGCTTCACCACCAAAAAGCGCGGCTGGGGCCTGGGCCTGGCGCTGGCCAAGCGCATCATCGAGAACTACCACGAAGGCAAGCTCTTCGTGAAGTGGAGCGAAATGGGCCGCGGCACCACGTTCCGCGTGGTCTTGAATCAATGAGCAATTGACAGGGAGCAATGAACAATGAAGTCTCAAGCTCGCTAAGCCAGAACGACATTGTTCATTGCTCCCTGTCAATTGCTCATTGATTTATCGGTTCGTGATTTCCACGTAGGCGTTGCCGGTTACGGGCTTGCCGTTGTGCGTGCCGGTGACGCGGCACATACCCTCCCAGTAGTTCAACTTCAGCACTTTGAAGAGGCGCAAGTTTAACTCTTGGTTCGGCACCAAGGGCGTCACCGTGAGGTCGTAGCCTTTGCTGGGCACGGTGAGGTGCCAGGTGGCGGGGTACTTCTTCTTGGAAACGGGGCTGGTCCAGTACGTGACGGGCTCCAGCTTGAAGTCGGCTTCGGCGAGGTGCAGGTTTTCGCCCTGGGCCCCGTAGTGCGAGCCGCCGCCGATGTGCTGGCCGGTTTTGGTGTCGTGCACCGTGTAGAGCATCAGCTCCTCGCGGGGCTCGTTGAGCTGCAGGCTGAGCCAGTCCCAGCCCACGTTGCGCTTGTTCACGCTGCCGCAGTTCCACTGCCGGTCATACCACAGCTCGCCGGTCACCTGGTGCGTTTTGCCGGCCACTTCAATGGTGCCGGTGGCCGCCAGGCGCGGGTAGCTGTAGTAGCCGGCCTGGGCCACGGCGCCGTACTGCTCGTAGCCGGTGCCGCCGTGCAGCAGCACGGGCTTGGTGGGCGTGGTGCGCAGGCTGATGGCTTGGCCGGCGTGGGCGGCCATGCGGGCCCGGAGCTGGTAGCGGCCTTCCTGCCCGGTCAGGGTCCAGGTTTGAGGGCCTTTCTGCTCGGTCAGGCTGATGGGCAGCGCGGCGGTGAGCGGCAGGGCCAGCTTGCCCATTTGGTAATCGTACTTGAAATCCTGGGTTTGCGGGTCCGTCAGGGCGAAATTCACCATTTGGTAGTCCTGCTTGCCGTCGGGGTTGAAATGGAAGAAGACGTACTCCACGCCGAAGCTTTCCCCGGTGGTAACGTCCTTTAAATGGCCGGTGAAATACCACCACTCCAGCGAATTTTTAACGTGGGGGGCTTCTTCTTGCGGCAGCTGGGCGCGGCCGGGAAAAACGTCGTTTTTGGTAGTAGGCTTGAGGATGGAACAAGCCGAAGCAAGGACCAGCAGCAGGGTAAAGCGCAAGAATCTCATACCCTGCCACAAGGCTTTTTGGGGCGGAAAGGTTTGGTTTTTATTTGCGCCCCTTGCGCCCGCGCGGCAGCGGAACTGGTGCTGGCTCCATCACCGCCTTGCCCTTATACCGCCCCCGTTCAGGTACCGAAAGCAGGCGAATGGTAAGCGGCGCCGGGGTCAGATTATCCTTGACGCTTACCTCCACCGCCTGCTCCAGCAGCGCAAACGGCACCTCTCCGATTCGGAGCTTCACCGTACCGCTTTTCAGGGGTTCCCAATCCGCGGGAAGAGACAGTATAAATTCGCCGCGCTCATCGGCAATAGCCCCATACTTGGTGTTGCCAATATATATCTTGGCCCCGCCCACTGGCACCTTCAGCGAATCATCTAGGAAGTGTTAACAGTGATGATTAAATTGGGATATGGAAACGCTGCTGACCGATGCCCAATGGGCGCGTCTGGCCCCGTTGCTTCCGGGCCGGGCAGGCACGAGCGGGGGGCGCGGGCGCGACAACCGCCAATTTGT
>DASVTG010000063.1:0-5077 GCA_036387695.1 Hymenobacter sp.
GGTGTCCATCGCCAGGTCGGCCAGGGTAAGCTGGGTGCCCTTGGCCTCGCCGCCCCGGCGCCGAGTGAGGGCCCGCACCCGAGCCAGCAACTCGGGAAAGTCGAAGGGTTTCACCAGGTAATCGTCGGCGCCGCGGTCGAAGCCCTGGAGCTTGTCGGCCATGGTGCCCAGAGCCGTCAGCAGCAGGATGGGCACGTTTTGGTCGTGGGCGCGGATGGCCTGCAACACCTCCAGTCCGCTGCGGTGGGGCAGAATGACGTCCAGAATAATTAGGTCGTAGGGGCGCGAAAGGGCCAACTGGGCGCCGTAGTGGCCGTCGTACGCCACTTCCACTTCCATCTGCTCTTCTTCCAGCCCCCGCCGGATAAACGCCGATACCTTGGGCTCGTCTTCTACCAGCAGGATTTTCATGCGCTAAAACTACTGTGCGCGCCGGGCAAACCAACCCGCTCGGGCCGAGCGGCTGCTTGAGCTCAACGCGCCGCCTATTGCAGCGAGTACTCGTAGAGCGCGCCTTGCTCGGTGGAAATCAGCAGCGTGTTTTCGTCTTTGAACGCGGCGCCTTCAGTTTGGCCGGCGCCGGTGAGTTCCACTTGCCGGGGCGTGGCCTTGAGAATGTCGGCCCAGGTGTTGCCGTCCAACACAAACAAGGCCCCACGGGCCAGCAGCACCAGACGGCGCCCGCTGGGGCTCAGCGTGGCGTCGGTGACCTGGCCGGCAACGGCAAGGCTGGTCACGCGCTGGGCCGTGTGGGTGCCGGGCTGGTCCGGTACGGTGTACACGTTGCTGGTGCGCTCGTGCTGGTCTTTGGTGAACAGCCAGATTTTGCCGTCGTGCCACAAGGTGGCTTCGCAGTCAAAGTTGCGCTCCTTTTTACTGGGCGGAAACTCGGTTTGGTCGGGGTAGGTGAAGGCAATGCTGCCCACCTGCTGCGGATTGGCCGGGTTGACGCGCAGAATGCGCAAGTCGCGCCGGTCGGAGTTGTTGTTGCCGCAGTCGCCGATGAAGTAGGTGCCCTGCGGGTCGCGGGTCATGCTTTCCCAGTCGCGGTTCTTGGCGTTGATGGTGATTTCGGAGCTAACCTTGCCCAAGCCGTTGATGAGGTAGAGCGTGGCCGAGTTGCCGTTGTCGCCGAAGCTGTAGTAGGTGCCCGGCTGCGGGCCCGCCACCAATCCCGAGCTTTCGGGCACCCCGCCCACGTCGCCCACCCGGCTGAGGCCCGGCACGGCGGCGTCAATCATGCGGTCTTCCAGCGACTCCTTGTTTTTCGACCCTTTGTTTTTCTTCTTGCCCTTCGTGGCGGGCGCGTCGGCAGCACCCAAGCCTTTTTCGTCGCTTTGGGCCTGCGAACAAGCGGAGGTCAAAACCAAGGCCAAAGCGGCCGGCAACAATGGAATAAAACGCATTGAAAGTAGTACAAACGGTGGAGCCTAGCTATACGAGACCGGCCGACTAGGGTACGGGGTCGAAGCCATGGCCGCCCCAGGGGTGGCAGCTGGCAATGCGCCGCAACGCCAGGCGCCCGCCACGCCACGGCCCGTATTTCGTGATGGCCTCAGCCGCGTAGGCTGAGCACGTGGGCGTGTAGCGGCAGCTCGGCGGCGTGAGCGGCGAAATGAAGTGGCGGTAGAACCACACTAGCCCGAGAAAAAAGGCGCGAAACAGCCGGGAAATCATGGGTTGAAGGTAGCGTCACGTTGCCGAAGCTTTTTGGAAGGCACTACCAGTACACAGTGCGAAAGCACAGTTGTTGAGTTTATTTACGAATTATTGGCCTCCTTACCTTCTGCATGACCAACGACATACTGCTTGATATTCGCCAACGCTTGTTGAATAAAGAATATCATAACGAAGAACACGTGCGCCTGTCATTGGTAGCGCGCGTAGTGCAGGCCCTGGGCTGGGATATTTGGAATCCGACGGAAGTATACACCGAATTTAAGGCCACCAAAAAGGAGGATAACACGCGGGTAGACGTCGCGTTGTTTACCCACGATTTTGAGGGCACGGCTGTGTTTATCGAATGCAAAGCGGTAGGAGCCTTCGCGGCGGATTTGGCAACGGTTGAGAAACAATTGCGCGACTATAACCGTGACCACACCGCCCTGTTTACGGTCATCACCGACGGACGGCATTGGCGGTTTTATTTCTCCTTTACAAGCGGGGAATTCAAAGACAAACTATTTTGCAAATTTGATTTGTTGCAAGATGGTTTGGAGGAAGCAGCGGGCTACTTAGAAACCTTCCTTCAGCGCGAGAATATTCTGAATCATTCGGCTCGCCAAAAAGCAGAGGCTTACCTGATGCTGGGTAAGAAGGAAAGAGCCATGCAAGACGTGTTGCCCGATGCGCAAAAGCTGGTTTCGCTGCCGCCTTTCCCGTCTTTGCCGCAAGCTATGGTGCAGTTGCTGGCTGCCAAAATTCTCACCATCACCCCGGCCGAAGCGCAAGCGTTTCTCATGGGAACTGGTGTGGCTCCCGACGCCAGCAACGTGTCAAAATCATTTGCTCAAGTAGCTACGAAATTAACTGCGACGAAACCGGTTTCCTCAAAGAAGACAGCCGTTCAAAAATCTCCTGCCGTGCCTGCGGTTCCGAAGGCAGAAGAAACTGTTGAGTTTGTGCTTTTACTAAATCGGGCGGAAGTTAAAGCAACCGCTGATTGGAGCCCAACCACCCGGCAATTACGTGTGCGTGCTGGTTCGACAGCAATGCTGGAAAACCGCGAAAGCCTGTCATTGATTGGTGCTGCCTTGCGGGAGAGTCTGTTGCAGCAGAAGATTCTGGTGCGGCAAGTTGACCGATTAGCGTTTCAACAAAGTTTTTTGTTTGAGAATGCTATTCAAGCAGCTCAAGTTATCTGTGGCTATTCAGTAAACGGCAAACAGGCATGGCGTGATTTAGCTGGTAAACCACTGGCTGATTACATGAATTAGGCCTGCCCAATTGTCATCTCGGCAGCGCGTTCAGCTCCGCTTTCCAGTGCTCCCAGTCGGGCATGAGCCGCTTTTGCAGGTCGTAGAAGGCCTTGGAATGGTCGCCCACCAGCAGGTGGCAGCACTCGTGCAGCAGCACGTAGTCGAGGCATTCGGGGCGAGCCCGCACCAGCTCGGGGCTGAGCCGAATGCGTGCCGTGCGAGGCGTGCAGCTGCCCCAGCGAGTGCGCATCTGGCGCACCGACAGCGTGGGGCGGCTGAGCTTGAATTCGGCAAAGCGCGGCCACACCCGCGTCAGCGAGTCGGCGAAGAGTGGCCCGGCCTGGCGGGCGTACCAAGCCTGGAGCAGGGCCTCGGTTTGGGCCTCGGCGAGCGGGGTGGGGCTGGCCACCACCAGCTCGTCGTCTCCAAGTGTGAGGCCCACCCGTGGCCCTTCCGTAAAGCGCAGGGAATAGGGCTGGCCCTGGTAAAAATGCAGGCTGCCAGGCTCATATCGCAGCGTGGGCGCCGGTGCTGGGCGGCTGGCAAAGGTGGCCAAGTGCTTGAGAATCCAGTCGGCTTTTTTCAGCACTTGCTGGGCCACCCATTCGGGGGTGGTGCCGGCGGGCGCGCTGATGTGCACGCTGCCATCGGGCCGCACGGCGAAGCCAATGGTGCGCCGCGAACGGAAAACGAGGGTGTAGCTGAGCGGTTGGTTGCGGTAGTGAACGGTTTCGCGGCGCGGCGCGGCAGAGAAGGAGCGGGGCATGGGCAGGCAAGTTCGGCAGCGGTGCCGAAAAGAATAACCGCAAAGGCCGGCAAAATAATTTCGAAGCCAAGCTCAACCGATTGCTACCAAGCTGCTACCTTCCGTCCATGCAACACTGTGTACCCCGTTCATTTTCTTTTTTCTGCCTCGCTTTTGTCTTTTCTGGTTTTTTAATTGCAACCCCCGCCGCGGCGCAAGGCAATGGCCCCGGCGTGCGGGGCGCCCGCGCCGCCGCCCTTGGCAATGCCTCGGTGGCGCTGGCCGGTGAGGTGTGGAGCATGGGCAACAACGCGGCCGGCCTGAGCGAGATTCAACAACCCACCGTGGGGTTTTATGGCGAAAACCGCTACTTCAGCTCGGCGCTGAACGTGGGCGCCCTCACGGTGGCCCTGCCGCTAGGGCGCGCCCAAAGCGGGACCATCGGAGCTACGCCGGATGCCCCTGCCGTAGCGCCCACCGCGGCGGCGCTTACGTGGGCCCGCTACGGCGTGGTAGCGTTTGAAGCACAGCGTTTCGGGGGCGCGCTCTACAACGAAACCCGCGTGGGCGCCGGCTACGGCTACCGGTTTGGACAAATCAGCCTGGGGGGCCGCGTCGACGTGCTGCAAGTGAGCATCGAAGGGCTGGGCAGTAAGCGCGTGCTGCTCGGCACGCTGGGCGGCCAAATAGAAGTGGTGCCCCAAAAGCTCAGCTTTGGCGCCTCGCTCTACAACCTTACCCAAACCAAATTGGCCAGCTACCAGGACGAGCGGGTGCCCACCGTGCTGAAAGCCGGCCTGGCTTACCGCCCCACTGCGCAGGTGCTGCTGCTGGCCGAAACCGAAAAAGACGTGGAGCGCGACGCCAATTTCAAGGCGGGCCTGGAGTACCGGCCGGTGCCCGTGCTGGCGGCGCGGCTGGGCGTGGCCTCGCTCACGGAGCAGGCCAGCGCGGGCATTGGCGTGCTGGCCAGCGGCTTTCAGCTTGACTACGCGGCGTCGTTCCAGCAAGCCCTGGGCTTCAGCCAGCACCTGAGTGTTACGCTGCGCTTAATGAAGAATGAGCAATGAGGAATGAAGAATGAAGAATTAGTAGGCGACGCAGATGGCGTAGTGGAGGAAGGCGGCGAGAACGTTGTGGCTTATAAATCCTTTGGCTTAGCCGTGCGGGTGGTGAAGCTGTGCCGTTTTCTGCGCGATAGCCAGCACGAATATGTGATGACCAAGCAGCTGTTGCGCAGTGGCACCTCCATTGGCGCGAATGTAGGAGAAGCCATTGGCGGCATTTCGCGCAATGATTTTTCAGCGAAAATCAGCATTGCTTACAAGGAAGCCCGAGAAACCAGCTATTGGCTTAAGCTGCTGCGTGCTACCGATTACTTAACCGAAGACTCCTTCCGAAGAATTTTCAACTA
>DASVTG010000064.1:0-5905 GCA_036387695.1 Hymenobacter sp.
TAACCACTGCCGGTAGTTATTTCACCTTCACCACCAATGCCGCTGGGGCTTACAGCGGCTGGTTTGGTTTTTTGAACTCAGGCAATGCCCGTTTCACCACCGGCAACCTGATTTTCCCCGCCATCACCCTGGCCACCGATGCCGCACCCGCTACGGTGGTAAAACGCTTGGCGCTCAATCAAAGCATCACCACACTGGATTTTGCCACCAACGGCACTGGCATTCGGGGCGCTTCCAGCGCGACCGCCGGCAATGTCATCGCCCTCTACGATAACGAGGCAGGCACCAGCCGGCCGCTCTCCACAACGGTCGTTGAAAGCATCGGGGTTTCCTTGGGTACTTCAGTGGTGCCCTTCTATTCGGCGGCGGTGGGCGCTTGGAATTCCATTATACCCAATACCCTAACTACTGGCGTTCGCCGGGTAGAGGAGCGCAGCATCGTCTCCGGTGCCGTAGTGAACTGTAACACGGACGCCAACGGTGCCTGGGCGTCGGGCGCAAACACGGTAAGCCTAACGGGTGGTGTCACGGCCGTGGTGCTCACGGCCACCGATACGCCGCTGAACGCCGGCTGCAGCACCGTTACCGCGGTGCGGCCCAACAACGCCATGCCCGGCCTCACCATTTCCCCAAACCCCACCTCAGGCCGTATCACACTGGCCCTGCCCCAAGCTGGTGCGGCGATGGTATCTCTGCGCGACCTGACCGGCCGCGTGGTGCTGGCCCCGGCTGCTTTGGCTGCTGACCGCCAGCTGAGCCTGCCCGCAAGCCTGGCTGCGGGCGTGTACCTGCTGGAGGTGCGTCAGGCTGGAGTGACCGCCGTGCGCCGCGTCGAGAAGAATTAGCCTTTGCCAGATTTACTCAGCCTCAAATGAAATTATTTTGAGCATAAAAAAGCCCCTGCTTCAGCGGGGGCTTTTTTGTTGTTTATCTCAAAGCAGTCTGATGGCTAGCATAAGTTGAATAAGGGAACAAGCCAACCGAAACATTACCGTATGAGGCAATTAGCGCAGTTTCGGCATCGGTGTACGGGCACCGGTCCGATGCCGAAACCGCTTTAAAGTTTTTCCTCAAGCCAGAGGTAGCCGGCTGCCAACAGAAACAACCCGAAAAACCAAGCTGCGGGCCAGGGCTGCGGCACCGTCAGCGTCCGCTCGTTTGTGGCGACGACGGCGGCTGAGCTGGTGCGTAGTGCCAGGGCGTGCTGGCGTTCCAGCAGTTCGGGCCCTGACCAGCTGGTGGCGGGGTAGACGTAAAAACGGTGCACCGCGGAACCCGGTCCTCGGACCTGGTGCCAGCCGGCCGCCGCTGGCCAAAACCGGGCGGTGCTCCATTCCGGCAAGCGGGTGTCTTGGCGCAGGGCCAACCGGGCCACCGGCCCACCGGCCAAAGAACTCACCGTGGGCTGCGCTTCGGGGAAGGAAGCGGCGAGCTGCAGCGTGAGCGGCTGCCGGGCGCGGGGCCAGCGCGTAACCACGCGCCAGCTCGCGGTGATGGGCGCGGGCGGAGTTGCCGCCGTCAGCAGCCGGTTCCAGAACGAGGCGTACACCGCGGCCTGGCCTTGCAGGCCCCAGCGAAACGTTTCGGGCACCACCGACACCGCCACAAACCCCAGCCCCAGCCGCCGGCTGGCGGCCACCACCGCCTGGCCTGGCCCCACCACCAAGGAGCGCAACCCGGCGGCGGGTCGCAGCTGAGCCGGGATGTTGGCCCGAACCGCCGCCGGGGCATCGGCCCAGCTCAGGGGTTGGGGCACGGCCTGGGCAGCCGCGCGCGGCAACACCGCAAAACCGGCGCGCGCGGGCGTGGCCCGCGGCAGGGGCGCGGCATCGGCCAGCACCAGTAGGCCAATTCGGCCGGCGCTCACCGCCGTTTGCAAGGCCTGGGTTTCGGCCCCGCTGAGGCCGGCCAGGGTGGCGGCGTCGGCGACTACTAAGGCATAACGGGTCAGAAGCGCCGGCGTGAGCCGGCCCAGTGGAGTGGCCGGCTGGTTCACAAAATCGGTTTGCACCAAGCCCCGGCTCACGGTGGTGCGGAGGGCCACCGGGTAGTGGGCCTCGGCCAAGTAGTTTTTCAAAAACCTGAATTCGAACGAGGGCGTGCCCGTGAGCAACAAAACCGCCGGCAGCGTGGGCGCCGTTACCTCCACGGGCACGGGCTCAGCGGCCAGCGGGGCGCCCGCTCGGCCCAGCTGCAACTCAAACACGGCAAGGCCCACCGTTTTGGGCTGGTAGCGCAGGCGAAAAGGGCCGCCCGCCGCGGGCAGCAGCGCAGAATCCCGAACCGTGCCCGCGGCGCGCAAACGCACCCAGTTGGGGGAGCCGCCCGGAGCCGGCCCGGCTTCGCCCTCTACCCGGAACACCTCGCCCAGCGCCAGCTTCTGGCTCCAAAAAGCCGTGCGGATGCCCGGGTACGCCGGCTTGGAATGCAGCTGAATGGGCAGGTTGCCCAGGGCCGGTAATTCGGCTGGGGCCAGCCCCGCGCCCAGCACGTGCAGCCGGCGCAGGGCCGGCCGCTGCTCCACCAGAGTCAGCAGGCTGGCCAAGGGCCGGGCTTTGGCAGGCGCGGTCCCTGCGCCATAGTACCAGAGCGGCGTACCCGGGCCCAATTGCCGTTGCAGGTCGCGCAAAGAATCGGGCTGGAAGCCTTCGGTGAGCAAGATGGCCTCGGCACGCGCGGCGGCCAGGTGGCGTACCGGCGGGTAGGCCGTGAACCACAGTGCCGCGACAGCCACCGCACTCGCCCCAACCCGCAGCCCCCGCTGCCGCTGGCGCGGGCGCCGCCACGCCAGGGCCACCAGCCCCAGGCCAAGCAGGACACAAAAAGCCAGCAAGCCGTAATAAATACCAGAACTAAACTCGGGAGCAGGCAACATTCTAACGGCTTAGTTCTTGGAAATAGCGCCGCGCCAGGCGGTCGGGAGCCGGAGGCGGCAACGGCGCCCGCACCGGGGCCGCAAGCAAGTCGGTGAGCGCGCGCTCCACGGGCGGGCGGCACTCGGCGCAGCCCGAGCGGGCGGCCCGCGCATCGGCCACCAGTTGGCGCAGGGCGCGCAGGGCCGGCAAGTACACCCCCGGCCGCTGCAAGGCAGCCCCGGCCAGCACCGAGCCGGCCTGTTCCAGCAGGCGCGCATCGGCTGGGTTGGCCGGGGTGGTTTTGTTGAGGGCCAGCCAGCGCAGGGCAGCGCGCACGGTGGGCTGCGTGACGGGGGCGGCCAGGGTTTGCTGCCGCTGGGGCGCTTCGGCCCCCGTCAGCTCGCCGGTCAGGCGCAGGGTGGCCTCGGGCATGGGTGGAGGCGTGAAGCCCGCTTTTTTGACGTAGGCGCGGGTTTGCTGCTGCACCTGCTTGAGCAAGCGCAGGGCCCGGTACTCGTAGGGCAACGCCGCCGCCAGCTGGTTGGTGCGCAGGCGCAGCTCGGCGGCCCACATTTCGTTGAGCACGGCGCGCAGCTTGGCCTTCACGGCGGGCTCCAGGAAGTCGGCGGTTTCGGCGTCGTCGTGCCGATGAATGTAGGGCTCCATCAACGCGTCGCTTTCGGCGGTGGGCGAGGCGTTGAGCGGGGAGGCGGGCGGCGCCGGGTGGTCGTGGTGTTCTTCTTCGGCCTCGGCAGTGGGCGCGGGGTGGTCGGCGTCCTCGTCTTCGGCAATGGGCGAGTGCGGGGCCGAAGCGCCAATGGCCTGCTCGGATTCCTCGCCCATGAACTTGCCGTAGCGCAGCCGCAGACTCTGTTGGTCAAAGCCCAGGGCATTAGCCCGAGCGGCCACGGTGGCGGCGTCAAGCTTGCTTTTTTCGGCTATCAGCTTTTCGGTGTCGATGATGATTTGGCGCTGGCTGCGGAAGTAAGCGGGCGCCACTTTCACGCCCATGCCCATGTCGGTGGGGCTGTCCTCCACGGTGGTGTCCTGCCATTGCACGAGGTAAGAATCCGTGCGCGAAGAGTGGCCAGCGTTGTCGCGGGCCGAGATGTAGAAGTACAGCTCATCGCCGTAGGTCAGGCCCAGCTGGGGCAGGTTGAGCTGGCTGGCTAGGCTGGCTTGCGGCGAGCTGCCGGACAGGCCCCCACTCAAGCTGCGCCGCACTTCCCGAAACTTCACGGCCTCGCCCTGGCCCTGGGCCACGGTGATGACCAGCTCGGCTTGGCTGAGCCCGTAGTCGTCGCGCACCGTGGCCCGTACCGGAACTTCCGGGCGCTGGCCAATGGCGGCTACTAAGGTGTAGGGTTTGGGCGTTTGGATGCGAACCACCGGGGCCTGGTCGGGCCGCACGTCAATGGCGTAATCGTCCGACACAGTACCGCCCAGCCGCAGGCGGTAGAGGGTAGAAGCCGTCAGAACTTGCTCGGTAAAAAACAGGCCAGCTTGTCCGGGCACAGGTCGCAAAGCCATCCGCTTCTGGCCCAGTTCCAGCTCCGGCACCCGGCGTTTACTCTTTCCCGCCGTGCCTTGGTTCACCCGCACTTGCCACCGTACCCGCGAGCCTTGCGGACATTGAAAGGAAGCTTGGGCGGGCGAAAAAGCCGGTTGGCGGGTGTATGCAGGCGGGGAAACCAGCAGCCGAGTGGCCGTGATTCTGGCTGGCACTTGACCGGGTGTGGCGGGTTGTGTATCAGAAAAATGAACGGCCACTGCCCGGTTTTGCTGCGGGTTTTTGCCTGCTGGCCACCACCAAACTGCCGCGCTGGCCACGAGCAGCGCAGCAGTTAATAAGCCTGAATTTTTAAATGAAACAGGTAATGATAAGGATTTGGTTACCTGAAGGTCATGTATGCAATTTGCTGTGCGATTTTGTTGGAGCTGCTCCAGTAAATTCAACTCATCCGTATGGTGCAGCAGCAAGCCGGTGCTGTCTTCCAGGTCCGCGAATTTTCGGTCGAGGCGGGCGGCCGTTGCCGGCGCGCTTACGTGCCGCAGTGGCCACAGCAACCAGCCAGCCGTCAGCAGGCCCAACCCGCCCAAAGCCACAAACGCCCATAGTGCGGTGGGCCAGTGCCGGCTCAGCAGCGCCAACAGCACAGCTCCAGCGGCCAGCGGCAGGAGCACCGCCAAAGCCCGGCGCGCAACGTAGCTGCGCCCCACGGCGCGCAACTGTTGCCGGGCCCGCGTCAACTCCGGCGCAGTAGAAGAAGCAATCAACTGGCTCATGAGGCAGGGGAAATAACGGATGACTGGCGGCGGGCCCAAAGGCGCTCAAGCAAAAACAACAGCCCCGCCACCAGCATCAGCCAAGGCCGCAAATCGGTTATGCGAAATACCTTGGGCGCAGTGTTGCGGCTGGGCAAACGGCCCGGCGCTTTCGTACGGCCCGGCAATTGGGTGGCGTCAATAGCCCGCTGGTCCTGCCTGGCCAACGCCTGGTTGGAAGCCAGGGAAGCATCGGTCTCAGGCTGGATGAGTTCCAGCAGGTGGGCCGGCAGGGCGGGGTTGTCGGCCAAGTCACTCCACGCCGGGTTCAAGCGCGTGTGCAAGTGGTAAAGGGCGCCTTTTCCCATCGGCTGTTGCGAAAGCACCGCCCGCCCCAAGCCGTCGGTCCACAGGGCCAGGCTGCCGGGGGGAGCAGCTCCGGCAGCGCGCCGAAAAATAGTGGGCGGTAGCTCATCCGCTGCCCCGGCCACCACCCGGGACTCCGTTGCCACGCCGGGGCCGGTGGCTTCCTGCCATACGCGGGTGCCTTGCTGCGCCGCCTCGCGCCACTCTGCTGGCAGTGGCGCTTCGCTCAGCCAGAACAGCCAATCCGGCCGGGTGCTCGGGGGCGGTGGCGAGGCAACAACCTCAAGTTGCAGCGGCGCCATCAAGCCCGTGGCAGCGGCGCGCAGCCCGGCCTGCAGGTAGCGAGAATCCAGGCTGTATCCGACGGTGTTGTAGACGGTTATGCGCAGGGGATGTGAGGTGATGGGAGCCACAAGCGG
>DASVTG010000065.1:0-4849 GCA_036387695.1 Hymenobacter sp.
AGCAGCAGCGCCGCCAAACCGAGCAAACGGAACAGGGAAAAAAGGACGGGCATGTTTGAAGGGGTCACTACAGATAAGAAATGTCTTCGGAAGGCTGGGCGTCGAGCGCTTCCGTCAGCTCGGCCTCGGTGGCTTGCATGAAGCCATTGGTCAGGCCGGGATTGGCGGCGGCCAACGCGTCCAAATCAGCATTTTCCACGCGGGCGCCGCTCGTGAGCAAGTAGCCCACCAACTCGGTGCGCGGCACCGCGTCGAGCGAGGCAGTAGCGGCTGCGGGGCTAGCTGCCGGCGGCCCGCTGAGGTAAAAAGAGGCAGCAAAGCCACCCAGCACGGCCACCGAAGCCAAGCCGGTGCGCAGCGCCGGCGTCAGCCAGGCCAGCCAGCCGGGGGACGCGGCCCTTGCCTCCGGCCGGGGCAGGCGCGCCATTATTTGGGTGGGCAGCTTGTCGAAATAGTCAGCTGGCGGCTCGCTCAGCAGCGGGCGGGGCCGCCGGGGGTGCGCGTCAAGCTTAAATGGAGGTTTCATGGCAGTTGGATGGAAAACGGAGGGCGGCGTTTAACTCCGCGAATAAATAATTGGGTCGGGCGTGCTAGTCGCCGCTGTGGCGAGTGACGTATTCTTCCACTTTTTTCACGGCGTGGTGGTAGCTGGCCTTCAAGGCGCCTACGCTCGTGCCCGTCACTTCGGCCATTTGCTCGTAGGGCATCTCGTCGTAGTAGCGCAGGTTGAACACGAGGCGCTGCTTATCCGGCAGGCGCAGAATGGCTTGTTGCAGCTTCAACTCAATCTCGTGGCCGGCAATGGCGGGGTCGGCTTCGATTTTGGCAGCCAGCTCGGCGCCCACATCCGTGAGCGGGAGCAGAAACTTGCGCCGCTTGCTGCTCAGGAAATTCAGGCACTCGTTGGTGGCAATGCGGTAAATCCAGGTGAACAGTTGGGCGTCTTGCCGGAAGTTTTCGAGGTGCTTCCAGACTTTCACAAATACGTCCTGCGTGAGGTCGTCGGCGTCGTCGTGGTCGATTACCATCTTGCGCACGTGCCAGTACACCTTGCTTTGGTACTTGCGCACGAGTTGGTTGAACGCCAGATTGCGCGAAGCGGGGTCTTGAAACTTGAGGAGAATTTCGTGGTCTTCCAAATGGCTGGAGAGCGACGGGCTATCTTGAATTTGATTTTTAGAACAGCAAACCCTGCCTCAGTTTAATACGCCGCGTATCTTTAAGCGAATCCGAGTATAGCCCGCAAATGATGAAGACATTTTTTGGTCTCTGCTTAGCCATCATTTATACAAGTGCCCCTATAACTAAGGCACAGAACACAATTCAAGGCGACTCAGCATACCGAGCACTGCAAGTTTACCATTCCACGCTTTCAACTGTAATTGCGCAACTGGGCCGCCCATCTGTTCAAAAGGAATTGCTTGGAACTCGCACGTCAAAATTCCGGGATGGGTCTTGCACTACAAGCTCTTACGTTTGTGGCCACTCCTTGTACTATCGAAAAGAAAACATCACTTTTTATATAGACGAGAAAAGCAGCTGGGTCGAAGAAATCCATTTTAACTCTTCGTCCCATATTATCTCATCCAAAGGAATACAACTCAAGAAGAGCAAATTTGCAGACGTGCTAGCCAATTACGGCATGATAGATTTTGATAAAAAAATAATGCTTTTCCCAAGCTTCAACAGGAATCAATAGATGGCAAGGCATGGTATACCAAGCTGATGTATCCTGGAATTAGCTTCGTTAGTTTTGGAGAAAGGGTTACGGGGGAAAACCTCTCATTGCGTTATGTTGATGAAATTTGGTTAGAATAATTTGGTGTTAATACATGAGAAAGCCCCCGCAGCGTCTACAGTTGCGGGGGCTTTTCAGTCAAATCAAAAGTTTACTTCTTCCGCTTCATCACGGCTTCTACGGCGGCCACGATGGCGGCTTCGTTGAGCTTGTACTTCTCCATGAGCTGGTCGGGGGTGGCGCTTTCGCCGAAGCTGTCGTTCACGGCCACCATTTCCAGGGGCAGCGGCTCTTCGCGGGCCAGCAGTTGGGCGATGCTGTCGCCGAGGCCGCCGTTCATCTGGTGCTCTTCGGCGGTTCCCACGCAGCCCGTTTTGCGGGCGGAGGCGAGGATGGCCTCCGCGTCGAGCGGCTTGATGGTGTGAATGTTGATAATTTCGGCGTTGATGCCTTTCTCAGCCAAGAGCTTGCCGGCGAGCACGGCTTTCCACACCAAGTGGCCGGTGGCGAAGATGCTCACGTCGGTGCCTTCGTTCAGTAACCAGGCTTTGCCGATTTCAAACTTCTGGTCGGCGGGCGTGAAGTTGGGCACCACGGGGCGGCCGAAGCGCAGGTACACCGGGCCCTCGTAGTCGGCGATGGCCAGGGTGGCGGCTTTGGTCTGGTTGTAGTCGCAGGGGTTGATGACGGTCATGCCGGGCAGCATTTTCATCATGCCCAGGTCTTCCAGAATCTGGTGGGTGGCGCCGTCTTCGCCCAGCGTGAGGCCGGCGTGGGAGGCGCAGATTTTCACGTTCTTGCCGGAGTAGGCAATGCTCTGGCGAATCTGGTCGTACACGCGGCCGGTGCTGAAATTGGCAAACGTGCCCGTGAAGGGAATTTTGCCGCCTATGGTCATGCCCGCGGCCACACCCATCATGTTGGCCTCGGCGATGCCGACTTGGAAAAACCGGTCGGGGTTTTCCTTTTTGAAGGCGTCCATTTTGAGCGAGCCGGTGAGGTCGGCGCAGAGGGCGACGACGTTGGGGTTGGTTTTGCCCAGCTCAGCCAGGCCAGCGCCGAAGCCGCTGCGAGTGTCTTTGGACTCGGTGTAGGGGAAGTCTTTCATGAAATTTGATTTGACGGCGTGCTGAAGAATTAAAACAATATTCGGTCGCGTTGGCAGTATCCTTTGGTACCATTGTCAATGCACCCTGCATGCATCTTGCGGCCAAAGAGGGAAGTATAGGTCGTGTCTCCTTTTATGACTATTCGGCGGACCGGCAAACCGTCGCCATAAATAATTTCGGCGGTTTTATCAGCCCGATTACATTTCGGACAAACAAAATGCCCCCGGATGTTGGTACGCACATTCGCTGGTACGGTAAGCGCTGCCGGTTCTTGAGAACCCGGTACTACGCTGCCCAAATACAAAGTATCACTGCCCGGGCCACGGTACAGCAATATATCGATGGAGCGGGCAATAGGTAGGTTGCACAGCTCGAAAGTACCTTGCGGGCTTACTTGGGTGGAACTAGAGTACCCGGGTGCTCTAGCAATGAGCAGGCCGTAGGATATAGTATCGGTTCCACGCACTTGTCCCTGGAGACAAGGGACCCAAAGCCCCGAAAATGCCCATATCAACGGTAAAAGCAGGTTGTTCATTTCCCGAAAATGGCTACTGATGTCGTCTGACCAGAGCGAATGGAGAAATTTCGCACGTCGGTAAACTTACTGCCGGTGCTGGTTTTTGTGCGGAACACCAGCCGGTACGCGCCGGGCTGCATCACCAGGTTCATTTTGCTGCTGCCGTTTTCGGGAAGGTTATAAATCCAGGTTTGTGATTCGTCGTCGTTGAGGCGGTAAATGCTGCCGTAGCCTTTCAAATCGGTGGTGATGTTGAGGGTGCCGGGTGCGGCGTACGTCACGGCCAGTTCCTGGCCCTGCTTCACGCTAACGCGGCGCGTGATGCGCGGCAGCGTGAGCAATTCCACCTCGTAGTTGCCGGCCAGCAGCTTTTGCTTGGTGCCGAAGGGAAAGCTGGCCACGGTGTTGCGTTGCGGGTCGCGCACCACGGCTTGCACGGTGCCGTAGGGGTTGGGCGTGAGTTGCGGGTTTTGCAGCCAGAGCGTGCCTTGGGGCGTTTTGTAGGTGAGAACGTTGGCCTTGCCGGGCTTGATGACCAGGTTTTGCTGGCGCACGGGCGGCACGGTGTTTATCACGAGGTCGTAGCTCTGCAGGGCGTCGATGTCGAGCACGTCAGCCTTGCCTTGGGCGTCGCGGTAGTGCACGTAGTTATACTCGGGCTGCTCGGTCACGTTGTTCACAAACGTCATGTTCACGTTGGTTTCTACGGGCCGGCCGTCGGCGTCGGTAAGGTTCACGCTGACGGTGGTTTTGCTCAGGGTTTGGGCAATGACGTCGTCCATCACCGTGCGGAAGGTTTTCACTTCGGCGGCGTTGTAGTACTGGCCCAGGCATTCCAGTTGCTTGCCAAAGTCCCGCTCCGCCCCGATGCCAATGACGAATGGCTTGAGAAAAACGTGCTTGCGCTGCAAGGCCAGGGAGGCGGCGCAGGGGTCGCGGTTGCACGATTCGAGGCCGTCGGTAATCAGCAGCAGCACGTTGCGCGAGGACTTATCCGTGGGAAAGTCGTTGGCCGACTGCTCCAGCGAGTACGTAATCGGCGTGTTGCCCTGGGCCTTCAATTCAACCAATTTCTTCTTGATGGCGGCCGCGTTGCGCGGCGCAAACGGCACTTCCAGCTTCGAGTCCTGGCAGTTTTTGTCGGCGTTGGGAAACTGGTGGCCGTACACGCGCAAGCCCAGCTCCAGGTTGGGGTAGGCGTTGAGCGAGTCGACCATTTTGCTGAGCATGCGCTTGGCCACGTTCCAGCGGGGCTGGCCTTCCCAGGGCGCCATCATCGAGCCCGAAGCATCAAGCAGGAAAAGAATACGCGTGACTTTGGGCTTCTCGGGCGAGGCGTTTTGGGTCCGGGCGGGCGTGAGGCTGAGAAGCAGCAACAGCGCTGCCCAGGCGTGGCGCCTCACCCCCCGGCCCCCTCTCCGATGGAGAGGGGGTGCGTACAACGGCACTTGCGCTGGGCACCCCCTCTCCATCGGAGAGGGGGCC
>DASVTG010000066.1:0-3641 GCA_036387695.1 Hymenobacter sp.
TACAGGCCTATAATTTTGCCAAACGCCTTAAGCGGTTGAAAGGCCTCACGCCGTACGAATTCATTTGCGCCGAATGGCGAAATAATCCTAGTATCTTTCAGCGAGACCCTACCCACCATCCTTCGGGACCATACAACTAGCAATTTCAAATACCTTTACCAATTCAGCGCGAGTTGGAACGTCATCAAGGCCGGATGACACGTCAATTGATTCTAGTAAATTTTTGTGAATCATGCCTTTCCCATCAAACAAAGTTTATTTGGAAGGTCATGTGCACAAAGGGTGGCCCGTTGGTACAAAAACGCATGAGTAAGCTACCGGCTGCGAAACCGACCATTCATTTCCTAACCGCCGGCAACCATACTGCCTTGTTCTTTAACGTGCTATGAATGTACCCACTCAGTGTTTGCTGCCTGCTGGTTTTCAAATTGCAAGCTCAAAATCCGGCTTATCCTGTCTATCGCCACTCCGTCGGCATCGGTTTCGAGCGCGTCGGCTTGGATGCGCCGGATATGACTGGCAACCGCTACCTGTTGGGCTATGCGCGGCATCTATTGAAAGACCGGGTAGTCCTCGGGGCTAATCTGGGATACATGAGCGTTCTGAACGAGCGTTTTATAGATGGGGACGTGTACGTTTACGGCAAGCCCCGCAAGCGAGTCACGTCTGACCTCACCGTTTCCTTTGATTTTATCCGGCATCTTCGCCACGCCTTCCGGATAGGCGCCGGCCCTTCCCTATGGTACCGCCGGGACGAGCCATTGGGCGGTGTTTATTACACAATCAGCTCCGGTGGCAAGGTTACGCTCGCGCAGGTGGAATGGCAGCCAGTAGTAAAAGAATATAATTACGGCTTCAACGTGCTGATAGAGTACGAGTACGCCTTCACCGAACGACTGCTGGCGAGCGCCAAGCTCAAGTTTGCGAGCCTCGAGCGCGCCGGCCAAAGCTCCATTTACGGCGTGGGCGTCGGGTACCGGCTGCGATAGGTAGCTGCTTTTTGAGCCGGGCTACACGCCCTGCATCTCCGGCACCTCGCCGGCGGGCAGCACCAGCTTGCCGGCCGTGGCGGCCACAATCTGCTCCACGCTCACGCCGGGCGCCCGCTCGCGCAGCACGAAGCCGTCGGGGGTCACGTCGAGCACGGCCAGCTCGGTCACGATTTTCTTCACGCAGCGCAGGCCCGTAATGGGCAGCGTGCAGTCGGCCAGCAGCTTGCTGGAGCCGTCTTTGGCCACGTGCTGCATGGCCACGATGATGTTTTTGGCGGAGGCCACCAGGTCCATGGCGCCGCCCATGCCTTTCACCATCTTGCCGGGGATTTTCCAGTTGGCGATGTCGCCCCGCTCGCTCACTTCCATGGCGCCGAGAATGGTCAGGTCCACGTGCTCGCCCCGAATCATGCCGAACGAATCGGCCGACGAAAAGATACTGGAGCCCGGCAGGGTGGTCACGGTCTGCTTGCCGGCGTTGATGAGGTCGGGGTCCACCTGGTTCTCGGTGGGGAAGGGGCCCATGCCCAGCAGGCCGTTTTCGGACTGCAGCTCCACGTTGATGCCCTGCGGGATGTAGTTGGCCACCAGCGTGGGGATGCCGATGCCGAGGTTGACGTAGGAGCCGTCCTTCACTTCTTGCGCAATGCGCCGGGCGATGCCGTGTTTGTCGAGCATAAGACCACAGATTTAACGGATTTTAACGGATTGAAACGGATTTTTGTGGTTTGGCCCTGGCGTTGGGCTTTTAAGAGCTACTTAGCGGCTGGGGCCACCGACGTGGCGGGCGCCGTTGCTTGCGGGCCAAACGACTGATAAACGGCCGCTTTGAACTTGCCGGCCAGGTCGCCGCCCGTGCTGTTGGGGTATTTCTGGGTGTAAATCAACGCCACCAGCTTTTGCTTGGGGTCGACCCAGTACGTGGTGCCAAAAATGCCGCCCCATTCATACGAGCCTTCCGACAAGCCAAACGGCTGCTTGGCCGCGTTCTGAGCCGTGACGATGCTAAAGCCCAGGCCGAATTTGTTGCCGCCCTGGCTCACTTCGCCCATTTGGTTCTGCGTTATCAGGGCCACCGTGGCGGGTTTCAGCAGCTGGCGGCCCTGGTACGTGCCGTTATTCAGCATCATTTGCAGGAAGCGCGCGTAGTCGTCGATGGTCGAGGACAGGCCCGCGCCGCCCGAGAAATACGTGCCGCCCGACGCCTTTGGATAGTTCGGAAACATGCCGTCGTGGGGCTCCATGGGCACCGTGGCCTTGTTTTTGTCTTCCGTATAAAGCTCGGCCAGGCGGGCCTTCTTATCGGCGGGCAGGTAAAACCAGGTATCCTTCATGCCCAGTGGCTCAAACAGGCGCGTGCGCAGGTACTGGTCGAGCGGCTGGCCCGATAGCACCTCAATCAGCCGGCCCAGCACGTCCACACTCAGCCCGTAGGTGAACCGCTCGCCGGGCTGGTGCATCAGCGGCAGTGCCCCTAGCGCATCCATCGACTTCGCCAGCGAGCCCGATGGCGTGCCAATGCCGCTCGGAATGCCCGCTTTGGCATAAATGGCTCGCGCTTCCTTGGTGCCAATGACCGGGTAGCTGATGCCGGAAGTGTGCGTAAATAGCTGCCGGATGGTGATTTCGCCCTTGGCCGGTACCGTGGTGTAGGTGGTGTCCTTCTCGTTGAAGGTGGCCAGTACTTTGGGGTTCTTGAAGGCCGGCAAATACTTCGAAATCGGGTCGTCGAGCTGGAATTTTCCCTCGTCGTACAGCAGCATCAGGCCAATGCTGGTGATGGCCTTGGTTTGGGAAGCAATGCGGAAAATGGCGTCGGTGCGGAGCGGCGTTTGGGTAAACATGTCATTAACGCCGAAGGACTTGCGGTACAGCACCTTGCCGTCGCGTAGCACCAGCGCAAGGGCACCGGGCACGTGTTTGTCGTAGCGGCGTATGGAGCCGGTGGCAGTCGGTTTTGATAAGGGGCCGAACGCGCCGCGCGAGCCCACGTCGGCGGTGTACTGGGTAAGCAGTTGGTCGATGCGCTGGGCCTCGGGCGGGTCGACAATGGCCGGGGCCGAAGTAGCCGGTAGCACCCTGGCCACTGCTGCCTTGCGGGCCGGGGCTTTCCGAGCGGGCGCCGCTACTTGGGCCGTGGCGCCGTAGCCGCTCAGCAGCAACAGCAACGCGAGAGAAGTTTTTTTCACTTTTTTTCTTGAAACAAAATAAGTTTCCATGCCACGCGGCTAACCACGCACCGTGCGCTGCTCAATGCGCTTTTCGTACTTCTCGCCTTGGTAGATGCGCTGCACAAAAATGCCCGGCGTGTGAATCTGATTGGGGTCGAGCTCGCCGGCGGGCACCAGTTCTTCCACTTCGGCCACGGTGATTTTGCCGGCCGTGGCCATCATGGGGTTGAAATTGCGGGCGGTGCCTTTGTAAACCAGGTTGCCGGCGGTGTCGCCTTTCCACGCTTTCACGAAGGCAAAATCGGCGTGCAGCGCGGTTTCGAGCAAATACATTTTGCCATTGAAGTTGCGGGTTTCTTTGCCGGAGCCTACTTCGGTGCCGTAGCCGGCCGGTGTATAGAAAGCCGGTATACCCGCCCCGCCCGCCCGAATGCGTTCGGCCAAGGTGCCTTGCGGAATTAAATCTACTTCTAACTCA
>DASVTG010000067.1:0-7819 GCA_036387695.1 Hymenobacter sp.
ACTTGCTCAAACCCATCTGCTTCATTAAAGGGCGACCAGATGGCGGCTATGTTTTCAATGCGAAAGCTGCTGTCTGTTCTTAAGTAGATGCTCGAAGGATTGACATTTTTGTACATGCTTTTAAGCCACTTTTGTGTAGATTCAGTTGGCGTATAAGTGCCAGAAACCGATTGACTTGGCCTGTTTCTAGCGTATTGAAAAGCCCAGGGGTCAGACTGACAGGCGGATAGGCAGAGAGCCGCCAATAGCAGAATGAGCAGGTGTTTTCTCATAGAATGCGAAAGTAAGTATCCGTGCCACTATGGCAGCCCGCGCCCCTTTGGCAAGTTCCTTGTGCCCAATGGGTGACTAACCGGCTAACCCCGTGAAAAACCCTTTTCGACGAATCTTTCCCAAAATGGCTGACGAGAATAACCTGCCCCAGGACGACAACCTGACCGCTGATGCCGGCCACGTAGCTGGCGAAATGACCGATGTTGACGGCGGCACCACCGACCCCAACATGACGGCTACCGGCGCGCCTGCGGTCGAAGCCAACCGCACCGACACCGAACTGACGGACCTCAAGGACAAGTACCTGCGCCTGGCCGCCGAGTTTGAGAACTACAAACGCCGCACCACCAAGGAGCGAATGGAGTTGTTCAAAACCGCCAACCAAGAGTTGATGACGGCGCTGCTGCCCGTGCTCGACGACTTCGAGCGCGCCCGCAATGCTACCCAGAATACGACCGATGCCGACGCCGTGCGCGAAAGCATCGATATTATTCAGACCAAGCTGAACAAAACGCTGCAGCAAAAGGGTTTGACCGCCATGGAAGCCAAGGGCGGCGACTTCGATGCGGAATTGCACGAGGCCATCACCCAGATTCCGGCGCCCACCGAGGACCTGAAAGGAAAAATCGTGGACGAGGTGGAAAAAGGGTATTACCTAGGCGACAAAGTCATTCGCCACGCTAAAGTGGTGCTTGGGCAGTAGTAACTTTGTGAATATTGCCCTGGATTAACTATTGAAAGAAGATGGCAACTAAGCGCGATTATTACGAGATATTGGGTATCGCCAAAAATGCGGCGGCTGACGAAATCAAGTCGGCCTACCGCAAAATGGCCATCAAGTACCACCCCGACAAGAACCCCGACGACCCGACGGCCGAAGACAAGTTCAAAGAAGCGGCCGAGGCCTACGAAGTGCTCAGCAACGCCGACAAGCGGGCGCGCTACGACCGGTACGGCCACCAGGGCATGGGCGGCAACGGCGGCGGCCCGCAGAACATGGAGGACATCTTCTCGCAGTTCGGCGACATCTTCGGCGGGGGCGGCGGTTTCGAGGGTTTCTTCGGGGGCGGGCGCCAGGGCGGCGGCCGGCGGCAGCGCAAGGGCTCGAACCTGCGCATCAAGCTAAAGCTCGACCTGGAGGAAATCGCCAACGGCGTAGAGAAGAAAATCAAGGTGAAGCGCTACGTGGCCTGCCAGCCCTGCAGCGGCACCGGCGCCAAAAACGGCACCGACCTCAAAACCTGCCCCACCTGCCAAGGCCAAGGCCAGACCAAGCGCGTGGTGAACACCATGCTCGGCCAGATGGTGAGCAGCAGCACGTGCCCCACCTGCAACGGCGAAGGCAAAACCATCGTGAGCACCTGCGACGTGTGCAAAGGCGAAGGCCGGCAGCTGCACGAGGAAGTCATTCCCATCAACATCCCCGCCGGCGTGGCCAACGACATGCAGCTGAGCATGAACGGCAAAGGCAACTTCCCGGAGCGCGGCGGCGTGCCCGGCGACCTGCTTATTCAGATTGAGGAAGAGCCGCACGAATTCCTGAAGCGCGACGGCAACAACATCATGTTCGAGCAGTACATCTCGTTCGTGGATGCCGCGTTGGGGGCCAACCTGGAAGTGCCCACCATCGAAGGCAAGGTGAAAATCAAGGTGGATCCGGGCACGCAGCCCGGCAAAATTCTACGCCTGCGCGGCAAGGGCATCAAGGACATCAACGGCTACGGCCGCGGCGACCAGCTCATTCACTTGAACGTGTGGACGCCCAAGCACGTGAGCAACCAGGAGCGCGAGCTGCTGGAGAAACTGCGCGACTCGGACAACTTCACGCCCCACCCCGGCAAGAACGAGAAGGGCTTCTTCGAGAAAGTGAAAGAGTACTTCGCGTAAGCGACAGTTTAGTGTTTGAAAAGCCTCGTTCGGCCATTGGCCGGGCGGGGCTTTTTGTTTGCTTGGCTATCAATAAAGAACGGTCATGCTGAGCTGGCCGGAGCATCTCTACTGCTGCAGTATTCATTTGCTCTCGCGGTTGAGATGCTTCGACCAGCTCAGCAGGACGACCTTAGGGAAAGAACCTAAAAAATATTGTGCTGACCGCCTGTAATGCCTGCTTTGGTTTGGCGATTAACTTTCTGAAACCACTACCGAGAATGTCTGCCGCCGCGCCATCCGCTGATTTTGTTGCCGCGCTGAGTGAGTACCAGCCGCTGTTGCGGCGCGTGGCCCGGCTGTATTGTCAGGACGCCGACGATCGGCAGGACTTGTTTCAGGAAATTGTGCTGCAGCTGTGGCGGGCGTGGCCGCGCTACGTGCCGCAGCCCAACGCCAAGCTCAGCACCTGGCTCTACCGGATTGCGTTGAACGTGGCCATCTCCAACCTGCGCCAGCGCACCCGGCGGCCCGCGCCTACGGAACTTAACGCCGAGGCGCTGGCCGTGGCCCAAGCCCCGGATACGGGCTTCGATGCCGACGACCGGGCGGCCCTTTACCGCGCCATCGGCCGCTTGTCGGAAGTTGACAAAGCCTTTATTCTGCTGTACCTCGAAGACCGGCCTTACGATGAGATGGCCGACATTCTGGGCATTACCCAAAACAATGTGCGCGTGAAAATGCACCGCGTGCAGCAAAAACTTCGCTCCTTTTTACTCCACGCCGCCTGATGGAACTCGATGACCTCCGCCGCCAGTGGCAGCAGCCCCCAGCCAAAACGCCCGCTCCGCTCGACGCGCTGGCGCTTACGCAGTTGCTGGCGCGGCAGTCCGACGGCATTGTTGAGCAACTGCGCCGCAGCACCCGCCTCGAGCTTTATATAAATTTTGGGGTGCTGCTGGGGTCGCTGGTTTTGGCCTGGCTGGCGCCGCAATTCTGGCTGCGGGTGTTTGGCTGGGTGTTGGTGGCCATTGGCGTCGTCTGCATCGGGTACTTGTATCGCAAGCTGCACCTGCTGCGCCGCATGGACGACCCCGCCGGCGACCTGCGCGCGCACTTGGTGCGTCTGGTGAGCGGGTTGCGCACGCTGATTCGTTTCTACTACCGCTTCACGCTGGCCATGCTGCCGGTGGCCGGCGTGGTGAACGTGCTGATGGTTGCTTCAGAATTTAAGCGGGGCATAGAGTTAACCTCTTTTGCGGGTTTAGCGCTGGTAATGGGCTTGGTGGTCGTGTTGCCGGCGCTGCTGTACCTGCCAGTGGCCAGCGTGACGCGCCGCTACCTACAGCGCCTCTACGGTCGGCACCTGGACCGCCTCGAAGCCAATCTGCACGAGTTGGGTGACGAGCCCAACGCCTGATATTCGGCTCATTCGTCTACATTTAAGCTGCCAACTAACTCCTTTTTCTGTGAAACCAATTCTGGAAGCCATCGACGTGCGCAAGGCGTACGCCAACCACGTTGCCCTAAGCGGCGTGAGCCTCTCCATTCCCGAGGGCAGCATTTTCGGCTTGCTGGGCCCCAACGGCGCCGGCAAAACCTCGCTCATCCGCATCATTACCCAAATTACCGGGGCCGATGAAGGCGAGATTCGCTTCCGTGGCGAGCGGCTGAACCCGAGCCACATCGCCCAAATCGGTTACTTGCCCGAGGAGCGCGGCCTGTATAAAAAGATGAAAGTGGGCGAGCAGCTGCTCTACCTGGCCCGGCTGCGCGGCCTGAGCCGGGCCGATGCCACGGCGCGCATCAAGCAGTGGCTGGCGCGGTTCGACATCAAGGAGTGGGCCGAGAAAAACGTGGAGGACCTCAGCAAGGGCATGCAGCAGAAGGTGCAGTTCATTGCCACGGTCATGCACCAGCCCAGCCTGATAATTTTGGACGAGCCGTTCTCTGGTTTCGACCCCATTAACGCCAACCTGATTAAAGACGAAATTCTGGAGCTGCGCAAGCAGGGCGCCACCATTATTTTCTCCACCCACCGCATGGAGTCGGTGGAGGAGTTGTGCGACAACATTGCCCTAATAAACCGCTCGCGCAAGGTGCTCGACGGGCCCGTTGGGGTCATCCGCGACCAGTTCAAGACCAATACCTACGAGGTGGAGGGCCGCGGCAAGCCCATCATCGGCAGTCCGGACTTCACGGTAATTGAGCAGAAGGCGCGGGAGAATGACCATTTCTATCTGCGGGCGCAGCTTCAGCCGGGCGTGCGGCCCAACGATTTGCTACGCTACCTCATCGACTCGCCGGCCATAGAGGTGGATTCCTTCCGCGAGAAGATTCCGAGCATCAATGAAATTTTCATTCGCCGCGTGCGCGAAACCATGCCGGAAACGCTGGTGGAAGAAACCGTTTAATCCTCACCGCGAGAAACACTCATCATGGCTTCCAAATTCTTACTCGTTGCCCAACGCGAATACCTGACCCGGGTTCGCAAAAAAGCTTTCCTAATCCTGACCCTGGCCGTGCCGCTGCTCATTGCCGGCTTTGGGGCCATTGTGGTCAAAATGGCCATGTCCGACAACGACACCACCGACGTGGTGGAAGTGCGCGACGAGAGCGGCCTCAACCTGGCCGGCCGCCTGACCAGCACGCCCCAGCTGCGCTTTGAGGCCGCCACCAGCCCGCTGGCCGACGCCAAAAAAAGCTTTCAAAAAGCCAAGCACGACGGGCTGCTGTACCTGCCCGCAGGCCTCAACGTGGACAACCCCGTGGGCGTGCAGTTTTATGGCAAAGGCAACATCAGCTTGAAAAAGCAGGTGGCCGTGCAAAACGCCCTCAACAAGGCGTTCTCGGAGTTGAAAATGCAGAAATCCGGACTCTCGCAGGAGCAGCTCGACCAGCTGCGCTCGAAAGTGGACTTGCAAACCATCAGCCTCGACGACACCGGCAAAGAAGCCAACAGCAACGCGCTGGCCACGTCGGCTACGTCCTACGTGCTGGCCATTCTCATTTACTTCTTCATTTTCATCTACGGCGTGCAGATTATGCGCGGGGTGGGGGAGGAGAAGTCGAGCCGCATCATGGAAGTGATGCTGTCGTCGGTGAAGCCGTTTGACCTGATGATGGGCAAAATCGTGGGCATTGCCGCCGTCGGACTCACGCAGTTTCTGCTGTGGGGCCTGCTGTCGGCGGGAGCGTCTTCGGTGCTCATGCCCATGCTGATGGGCAGGGACAAACCCAAAATCGAAGTGGCCGCCACCTCCAGCGCCGCGCCAGGGGCCGCCGCTGCGGACGGCGAGCCGCAAAGCGCCGAGGGCAAATTTGACCAGAGCATGAGCCAGCAAGGCACCCAAATGAACCCGGCCGCCAAAATGCTGGGCACGCTGAGCAACCTGCCCTTGGGCACCATTCTGTTCGGCTTCATCGTGTATTTCCTGGGTGGCTACCTGCTCTACGGGGCGCTGTTTGGGGCCGTGGGCGCGGCGGTGGACGACCAGACCGACACTCAGCAATTCATGTTTCCCATCACACTGCCGCTCATTTTGAGCTACATCGTGGGGCTGTCCATCATCCTGCGCAACCCCGACGGCCCGGTGGCCTTCTGGATGTCGATGATTCCGTTTACCTCGCCCATTGCCATGGTCATCCGCCTGCCGTTTGGCGTGCCGATGTGGCAGCTGGCCTTATCCATCACGCTGCTCATCCTGGGTTTCATTGGCACGGTGTGGGTGGCGGCCCGCATCTACCGCGTGGGCGTGCTGATGTACGGCAAAAAGGTGACGTACAAAGAGCTGGGCAAATGGATGTTTTACAAGGGGTAATCCATCATGTAGTGCATCCGTTTGTGGAAGCAGCGTTGACAGCTCCAAGCTTTTTAAGGCTATCCGTTATTATTGCATTCCTTTGTGGAAGTATTGATTCGTACTTTACACTGAAAATGAAAGTCTTCGTGATTAACCTGGCGCGTTCAACCGAGCGACGTGATTTTATCGAAAAACAGTTAGCTGCTCAAAATCTGACCGCAGAGTTTATTCCCGCCGTTGATGGCCGTACTTTGACGGCAACCGACTTAGCTGCTGCGTGCGACGAAGAAGCCTTGCGCCCTCACCCATACTGGCGTACCCCGGGCATGGTGGGTTGTGTTTTGAGCCATCATGCCATTTGCCAGCGTATAGTAGCCGATAACATCCCGATGGCACTCGTGCTGGAAGATGACGCGAAACTGTCCCATCAGTTAGCCGCAGCCCTTCCCGAATTGGCCAGCAAGCTAGTGCCGGGGGAGATTCAACTGCTTTTCGCCCAAGCAAACAATGACGTATTGCTCCAGCCCGAAGTACAGTTGACCGGAGCTAAAACTCAATTGTGCAAGCCCAGTAGTTATGGACCACTGCATTCGTCACTCGGGTATATCATTTCGCTTGACGCTGCTAAGCTTTTGGCTGAAAAACGGCTGCCAATGCGGGTAGGCGCTGATTCATGGGCGGCGCTGCAAGCCGATACCGGCTTAGCTCAACTGCGGTTAACGTATCCTTTTTTAGTAGAGCCTGCCAATTTTAAAAGCCAAATTGATTACCTCCCGCAAACGTCGTTGGTTGGGCAGTTATCAGAATGGGTGGAGCGCCACCGGGTATTTCCTTTGCACAACATTCTGATGTGGAGGAGGAAACAAATGTCGCAGCAGCGCCAAAAATTTCGGCTAGTAAAATAAATAGATGTATACTTTAAAGGCTGAGCTTTGCATCGTTTCGTGAGCGTTCTGATTTTTGGAATAATATTGCTGACTTCCTTCACCGGCGACCGGCCCGCGTACCGCCTCTTCAATGCCACCGGCCAGCCGGCTGATTACGACCAGATGCTGACCGAACTGACCCAGGCCGACGTGGTGCTGTTTGGCGAGCAGCACAACGACGCCCTGGCTCACTGGCTGGAGCTGCAGGTGACCAAGGACCTGGCCCGGCTCAAGCCCGGCAAGCTGGTGCTGGGCATGGAGATGTTCGAGCGCGACGTGCAGCCGCTGGTGGCCCAATACACCGCCGGCACCCTTGCCGATAGCGCCTTGGAGCGCCAGGCCCGCCCCTGGCCCAACTACGCGACCGACTACCACCCGCTGCTGCAATTCGCCCGCGAGAACAAAGTCCCGGTTATCGGCACGAACGCTCCGCGGCCGTTTGTGAGCGCGGTGGCGCGGGGCAGCCTCAAGGCGCTGGACAAGCTCCCGGCCGTGGACCGTGCCCTGCTGGCCCCGTTGCCGATGAAGGTAGACTACGAACTGCCCGGCTATAAGAACATGGCCGCCATGTTCGGCGGCGACAGCAAAGCCCACGGCGGAGGCGCTCAGAACATCATTCAGGCCCAGGCCCTGCGCGACGCCACCATGGCGCACTTCATCAAGACCAGCCGCCAGCCGGACCAAATTTTGCTTCATTTCAACGGCAGCTACCACTCCGACCACCACGACGGCATAGTGGCCTACCTGCGCCAGTACGCGCCCAAACTGCGCGTCAAAACCCTGAGCGTGGTGACGCAGGAACAGCTGCAGACGCTGGACAAGGAACAGGTGAACGTGGCCGATTACGTGGTGGTGGTGCCCGCGGACGCGAGCAAAACCTACTAGAATAGGAGCCGGCGGGTAGCAGCGCAACTCTTTTCTCGTCTTTGCCCTTGCGCTTTTCGTTATAGC
>DASVTG010000068.1:0-5199 GCA_036387695.1 Hymenobacter sp.
CGCCCACGCCGACCTCGACGGTAGCTACAAAAACGGCCAGTTCAGCGCCGACGTTACCCTCCGCAACTTCGCCCCAGCGGCCGGTACTCCCGCCCGCCTGACCGCGGAAAACCTGGATGCCAGCGGCAAAACCGTGCTGCGCCAGCAGCAGCCCGTGGCCGCGCTGCCGGCCAGCGGCACCCAGGCCGTGCGCCTGCGCGGAACCGTGAAAAACGTGCACCCCTGGAGCGCCGAAATCCCCACGCTCTACCAGTGCCGCCTCACCCTGGCCGACGCCCAGGGCCAGCCGCTGGCCGTGACCGGCTGCGCCCTCGGCTTTCGCAAAGTCGAAATCAAGAACGCCCAGCTGCTGGTGAACGGCGTGCCCATTGAGGTGCACGGCGTGAACCGCCACGAGTGGGAGCCCACCACCGGCCGCGTGGTGACCGAGGCCGGCATGCGCCGCGACTTGCAGCTGATGAAGCAGTTCAACATCAACGCGGTGCGCACCAGCCACTACCCCAACGACGAGCGCTGGTACCAGCTCTGCGACGAGCTGGGCTTCTACCTCGTCGACGAAGCCAACATCGAAAGCCACGGCATGGGGGCCGAGCTGCAAGGGCCTTTCGACAAGAGCAAGCACACCGCTTACCTGCCCGAGTGGGCCCCCGCGCACCGCGACCGCATCGAGCGGCTGGTGGAGCGCGACAAAAACCACCCTTCGGTGATTTTGTGGAGCATGGGCAACGAGTGCGGCAACGGCCCCGTGTTTCACGAGGCCTACCAGTGGCTGAAGCAGCGCGACCCCAGCCGGCCGGTTACCTTCGAGCAGGCCGGCGAGGACGTGGATACCGACGTGGTGGCTCCGATGTACCCCGGCGTGGGCTCCATGAAAAGCTACGCCGCGGCCACCGACAAGAAGCGGCCCTACATCATGTGCGAATACTCGCACGCCATGGGCAACAGCAGCGGCAACTTTCAGGAGTACTGGGACGTGATTCGGAGCAGCCCGCACATGCAGGGCGGCTTCATCTGGGACTGGGTGGACCAGGGCCTGCTGGCCAACGACCACGGGCTGCCCTACTTTGGGTACGGCGGCGACTTTGGCGGCTACCAGCGCCAGAACGACGAGAACTTCTGTGCCAACGGCTTGGTGGCCGCCAACCGCGTCCCGCACCCCGGCCTGCACGAAGTCAAAAAAGTGTACCAGGACATCCGCTTCAGTGCCGCGCAGCCCGCCACGGGGCGCATCGTGGTGCAAAACGGCTTTTCTTTCCGCACGCTGGACAACTATACTTTTCGCTGGGAGCTGCACAAAAACGGGCAGACCGTAAAAACCGGCACCTTTGCCGTGGCCAAGCTGAGCCCCCGCCAGAAGCGGGAGGTACGCCTTCCGTTGCCGGCCATGCCGGCCGGGCCGGGGGCCGAGTACGTGCTCAACGTGTTTGCCGCAACCAAGGCGGCGGCCCCGCTCGTGCCCGCCGGCCACGAAGTAGCCCGCGAACAGTTTCTGCTCACACCAAACGGCTACTTCCCGCGCCCGGCGCTGACTGCCAGCGGCCTGAAAGTCACCCGCGAGGGCGACAAGCTCAGCTTCACGGCCGGCGACGTGAGCGGGGAGTTCAACACCGCCCAGGGGCAGCTGACCAACTACCGCCTGCGCGACCGCTCGGTGATTCAGCAGTACCCGGAACCTTACTTCTGGCGCGCGCCCACCGACAACGACTTCGGCAGCGGCATGCAGCAGACGCTGGGCGTGTGGCGCACGGCCCACGCGGCCCGCAAGGTGCAGGGCGTGACGGTGGGGGAGCTGTCGGCCGCGGGCCTGCCCGTCAAAGTGAATTACCTGCTCACCGACATTGGCGTGCCTTATAGTGTGGACTACCTCATTGCGCCCGACGGCGCCGTGCAGGTGACGGCCGCCATTGACCTGACCGGCAAAACCTTGCCCGAGCTGCCCCGCTTCGGCATGCGCCTGGAGCTGCCCGGGCGCTACAGCCAGCTTGGCTACTACGGCCGCGGGCCCTGGGAAAACTACTCCGACCGCAACTCGGCCTCCTTCCTTGGCGTGTACCGCGACACCGTGCGCAACCAGTACCCCAACACCTACATCCGGCCCCAGGAAGGCGGCTACCACACCGACGTGCGCTGGCTCACCCTCACCAACGCCGCCGGCCAGGGCCTGCGCGTGGAAGGCTTGCAGCCGCTCAGCTTCAGCGCGCTCGACGTGCGCACCGAAGAGCTGGACCCCGGCCTCACCAAGAAGCAGCAGCACATGAGCGATGTGAAGCGCCACGACCGGGTGTTTCTGAACGTGGACCTGAAGCAGCGCGGCGTAGGCGGCGATAACAGCTGGGGCGCTCAGCCCCACGACCCTTACCGCCTCTTCGATAAGACCTACTCGTACAGCTACACCCTGCGGCTGGTGGACGAGCAGCGGCCACCCCAACCCTAGCAGAGAGCTGCCCGGCCAGTTGCCTTCGGCGTCGAATGCGCGCTTCGGCAGCACCATCGGACACCCAGCCCTGCGACTTGCCTTGGCTACTGGTGGACCTTTTACCCCACCAGCTAACCCCCAGAAAAGCCCAGGCGAATTAGGCGCTTGGGCTTTTTGCGTTTTGTGTATGAGCGAGGCCCGTGGCGTAGAAACCCACCCTGTGCCTTCGCAGGGTCTTCTTGGTTTGATGATTCGAGCACGTGTTCGTCTCTTTGCTCGGCTTTTTCCTGTGCTACTGCGCAGTGGCTCGGGTTCTCTTGCGCCGTGGTTGGTTCAATTAATTTCTGGATACGGTATGGTGCGGCTTATCTTTCGGTCTTTTTAAAAGATATAAAGCATTTTTGGAATGAAAAGGTGGGTGATTTGGGCGCTTGTGCTGCTATGCATGCCGAGTGCCGGGGCATTGCAGGCCGCCGTCGGTTCCCCGCCGGACAAGCCTTTGCCCTTGGGCGGATTGTGGAAGGGAAAATTGTCGGTACTGGGCGGGGCACTTGATTTGACCATCAGCGTGGTGCCATTGGCCGGCGGCAAATATTTCGCCGCCTTGGATGTACCGGCCCAAAAAGTCAGCCGCGTGCCCACCGAGGTAATTGTGCGCGGCGACTCGGTTCTGTTGTCAATGCCGGCCGCGGGCAGTCGCTACGCCGCGCGCCTCGACTCGGTGAAGCGTGAGCTGTCGGGCACGTGGACCCAAGCGGGCGTAAAGTCAACTGTGGTATTGCAACACTCTCCCATGCCCAGCATCACCGGGCCCGGGACGCGCCTGGCGCCGCCCTACCGTGAGGAAGAGGTGACGTTTAACAACCCCGTTTCCCGGTTCAACCTTGCCGGAACTCTCACGGTGCCAGCGGGGCCCGGCCCGTTTTCGGCGGTGGTGCTGGTGAGCGATTTGGGCGCGCAAGACCGAGACGGCACCGTGGGCGACTACCACATGATGGGTTCCCTGGCCGACTACCTCACCCGGCGGGGCGTGGCCGTGCTGCGCTACGACGACCGCGGCGTGGGCCAGTCGGGCGGCAACACCGCCACGGCCACCACGGCCATGCTGGTGAGCGACGTGCAGGCGGCCATCAACTTCCTGCGGGCCCGGTTGGAAGTAAACATCAACCGCATTGGCGTGGTGGGGCACGGCGAAGGAGCGAACGTGGCTTTGCTGGCAGCCAGCCAGCCGCTGCCGCCCGCATTCGTGGTGTCACTGGCCGGCTACGGCCTCACCGGCGAGCAAACCCTGCTCCAGCAGCAGGTGACGCAGCAGCGCGCCACCAAGGTGAGCCCCGTGCAGGTGCAGGCGTCTTATGAACGTCAGCGCACCATGTACGCCATCATTCGGCAAACCAGTCCGCAACAGGCGCAGGCCATTGTGACCAACATGCTGCGTCAGGACCAGCCCGGGCTCGACCCGAAGGCCGCGCAGGCCACCGCCGCTCAGCTGCTCTCGCCCTGGCGGCGTTACTTCCTGGCTTTCGACCCTCTCGCTGAACTGGACCAGGTGCAATGCCCCGTGCTGCTGCTGACCGGCACCAACGACGAGGAGTCGCCCGCCGACCTACACCAGACGGCACTGGAAAAAGAACTCAAAAGCATTAACCGCAACACCGTGGCCAAACGCCTGCCGGGCGTAAATCACCTGTTTCAACCCGCGAAAACCGAGTGGACGCTGATGAACGGCGAAATGAAGCCGCTCTTTTCCCCCTTGGCTCAGGAAACCATCCGGGAGTGGATTGTGGCGCAGGCCAAGAAATAAGGACCGCAGCTTTAACGGATTCAACGGCTTTCGCGGATTCTTACGTCCAGACACGGAACGAACGACCTTTTTTAGAGCGGTGTTGGGGTCCGTGTGCAGGCGTGAGCACGGTCGCGCGACGGCCCACTGACTCCGCAACCGCTCCAATGTGCGCCGTTGAGCAAAGCCCACGAAAAAGGCCCCGCCAGAGCGGGGCCTTTTTCGTGGGGCGGTCGAAGCAAAACAAGGCCGGTTGAAGCTGCGAAAGCCGTTGAATCCGTTGAAGCTGCGGTCCCTACTTAATCATGTCCACTTCGGCCTTAATCATGGCGTTGTAGCGCAAGCCTTGGCCGTTGGCGGCGGTAATGAGGCTCCAGCCCTTGCCAATGGAGTAGTTCCAGGTGCGGCTTTCCTTGAACTCGAAGGTGGGGCGCATAATCTGGCCGTAGGGCGTGTAGTCGTCCATGAAGTTGGTGGCGAAGAACTTGTCGCCGCTCACCACCCATTCCATGGCCACGAAAAAGCCTTCCTCCGGCGCCATGATGTTATACGGCGTGAGGTCGACCGTGTACCACTGGCCGCCCTGGGGCGCCGAAACCACGACGTTTTCGGTGAGCAGGTCGGAGTTCGGGGCGTTGTAGTTGCCGTCGGCCTTGTAGAGGCGCACGCGGAAGGGCTCGCGCGGGAAGCCGTTCTCGCCGATGTAAAACGAGACCGTGCGCACGTTGCCGAGCTTTTTCTTCTTGTCGTTTTTGACGAAGAAGGCGTACTGGCTGCCCGGCAGGCCCTGTATCATGCCCTCGCCGGGGTTGTCCGACTTGGCTCCCAAGCCCAGGTTTTTGACCTTGCCAGCCTTCACCACCACGTTGCCCAGCTTTTTCTTTTTATCGTTCTTCACGAAGAAGGCGTACTGGCTGCCCGGCAGGCCCTGTATCATGCCCTCGCCGGGGGTATCAGTCCGGGCGCCCAGGCCCAGGTTCTTAACCTTGCCCGCCTTTAC
>DASVTG010000069.1:0-4307 GCA_036387695.1 Hymenobacter sp.
CCCCCAGGAAGGCGTGTACCCTTCGTCGCTGGGTGCCCCGGGGCCGGGCCGCGCGACCTTCGCGACGCCCCCCGCTAACAGCAGTAACCTGCTCACCGTGCTCGGGCTCAACGCCACTTCCACCGAGTACTACCTGCGTTACCTCATCGGACCGGTGATGGCCGAGTCCCTGAATGCGCACGCGCTGTCGATGAGCGACGACAACGACGTGCCGCTGCAGATCTGGACCGACACGGCCCGGGCCAACGGCCACTACGACCCGGCCAATAACCCGCTCTACCGGGAATTTGCCCAACTGCTGGACCCCGACAACCTGGCCCAGCTTCAGCGCACCGCCGCGGGCGACCCGGCGGTGGCCCCGCCCATCTTCGGCCAAACGTTCCAGAGCACGCTCATGCAACTCGCCGATGCCTTTGCCGACGAGCCGGGCGCGCGCCGGCAGCAGGGCGTGCTGCTCGACGACCAGCCCTTGTCGGAGACCGCGCCCGTGGCTTCGTTTCGAGGCGTAGGCGACGAGTACCAGGACTGGAACTACATCACGTGGCTGGCAACAGCTTCTTTCGACGAGATCCGGCTGGAGAACTTCACGGGCTTGCTCGCCGCGAATCCCGCGGTGGCCGAGACGTTTGCCCCGCCTACGGCGCTGTTCTACAACCTGCTGCGCCAAGCCGTGCTGCTGGAATACTGGGCGTCCGCCAAGGCCTACCTGGGCCTTCCGAAAGCCAACGTGCCGGCCGAATCACCCGAATCTGCTGAATCGTTGGCCGACAACGAGCTATTCAACATTCTTAGCACCGGTGACAAGCCCCGCTGGGCCTGGCTCTACGAACAAGTGGGAAGCCCTGCCCGGCCCCTGCACCAAGTGCTTCGGAGCCCTGGGTCTGCGCTCGATGCCTATTTGACTGGCGTGGGCAACCTGGCCGGCCTACCCACCGCCCGGTTGGAGCGCCTGTTGGCTGAGCACCTTGATCTGGGCAGCTACCGCCTCGACGCGTGGCGTTTGGCCCCGGTAACCGAGCGCCTGCGCTGGCTGCGCGAGCAGCCCGCCACCGCCACCGGCAGCCACCTCGGGGCCTTCGGCTGGCTTGAAGACCTCAAGCCCGGCGACAGCTCCGTGCTAAACGCGGCCGGCACCCGCGACGACCCCGACAACTTGGGCTACATTCACGCCCCGAGCTTGGTGCACGGCACCACGGCCGCCATCTTGCGCCAAGGCTACAAGTCGCGCCAAGTCACCGCCGACCCCGCTGACCCCGCCGCCAACCGCATGGCCGTCAACTTGTCCTCGCGCCGGGTGCGCGCCGCGCTGGCCTTGCTCGACGGCTTACGCGCCGGCCTCTCACTGAGCACGCTGCTTGGCCAAAGCTTTGAGCGGGCCCTGCACGGCGGGGCGGCTGACGGCCGCGCTTACGGCAGCTACGCGGCCCCTTTCCGGCGCGCTTTTCCCCTGGCCGACGAGCACGCCCTGGTCGCCGGCCCCGCCCAACCCGCGCCGGTGGGCGCGGCTCCCGACCAAGCCAGCCGCCAGGTGGTGGACGGCGCCGCCTTGCTGCGCGCCGCGACCCGCACCGACTACCCCTACGGCGCGGCGCAGGCCGACCTGCCACTGCCGGGTAGTGACTTTGCGGCCTTTGTGGCCGAGCAGGTTGCTCAACTCACCGACGACCTCGACGCCCTGGGCGACTTGGCCGTAAGCGAGGGCGTCTTCCAGGCGGCGCGTGGCAACACCGACCGCGCCGCGGCCGTGCTTGAGAGTGTGGCCAAAGGCCAGTTCCCACTAGCGCCGGACATCGTGCGTCCGCCCCAGCGTGGTTTTACCCTCACGCAGCGTGTGCTGGTGCAGCTGCCGGCTGATACCACCGTGCAGCAGTGGCCAGGGCTACTCACGCCCCGTGCCGACGCTGCCCCGCGCCTCAACGCCTGGCTGGCCCAGTTTTTCCCAGGCGCCGAAGACATATTATTGGAAGTGGGCTATTGGTTGGCCGACGGCTCCTGGCAGCTGCTCGACAACGCCGCTTCTTTGGCCGAGTCCGGCCTGCACCCCATTGACCTGCTGTACCTGCTCGACGACCAAGCCCTGCAAGACGGGTCGCCCTTGGACCAACTGCTGCGCTATAGACTGGGCCAAGCCCATGGCCGGGCACCGGCCGGGGCGCGGCTGGCACTGAGCTACACATCCGCTACGGGCGTGGCACTGCTGCGCCAGCGCCTGCCCCTGTTGAACCGCCTGCGCCAACTGCTGAGCGGCGCGCGTCCGGCGCGGGCCCACGACCTGCAAGCCCCGGGCCGACTCGCCGACGAGGCCGACGACACCGGCACACGCCTGCCAGTACTAGCCGACGCCCTCGACGGGCATCAGCAGTACCTGAGCGACGAGGTATTGGCCGCCGCTACCCTCACGGCCGAGCAGTGCCGCCAAGCGGCCCTTTACGGTATCAGCGAAGCCCTGCCTGGCCTAGCTCCCGGCGCTGACCTCATGGCCACCACCCGGGCGGTACACCGGGCCGTGCGCACCCGCCTGGCGGCCGCCGTGGCTGCGGTCCCGGCCACGGCCCCCACCGTGGCCGCCCGCCTGGCCCAGGCCACGGCACTTTTCGGTTCGGGCTTCCACCCCGATGTGGAGTTCCGCCTGAGCGAAAGCGCCGCCGACGCCGCCACGGCCCAAGCCGCCGACGCGGCGTACCGCGCCGCCACCACGGCATCAGCAGCTGACAAGCTGATGCGCCACTACGCCGACCAGCCGCTGGCCTTACAGGAATGGCTGCACGGCGTGGGCGCTGTGCGCGAACCAATGAACCATCTCGACAAGGTCTTCCTCATTCACGACCTGCTGCACCCCGATGCGGCGCCCGGCCTGCCGTTGCAGCCCGCGCAACTCGTGGCTACTGCGGGCAATGCGCCGGACGGGAAGGGGGACTACTGGCTGGGCTTGGCCTGGCCCGTCATCGGCACTCCGGCCTACGCGCCGCCCGGCGACGCCCTCTCGCTGGTGCAGTGGCTGCCGGAGAACTACAACTCCGCCGGCTTGCAGTGTGCCCTTTGGCTCGATGAATGGGTGGAAACCTTGCCCGAGGCCCAGCAGCCCACGGCTCTCACCTTCCACTACGACCAACCCAATACCGAAGCCCCGCAAACCATGCTGCTGGTGGTGTCCCCCCAGGCCCAGCCCACGGGCGCCTGGACCACGGCCGATTTGCTCGGGGCCGTCAACGAGACCCTGGACTTAGCCAAAAAGCGCACCGTCGAGCCCGATGCGTTGGCCTTTACACCCCTGGCGACCGTGCTGCCCGCCGTAGTGGCCCCTGTGGCTCAGCAAGCCGTCACGCTGACCCTAGACCTGGGCCGCGTCAACGGCCAAGCGCTCTTTAAGGAGGAGCCGTTGCTGCCCTAACGCGCCGGCTTTAGTCCGCCCTGATGTCCGTCTACACCCTCTTAATCTGAAATTGCTCATGCCTTATACCTTCGTTCCTCCTCAGCAGTCATCGTCGAGCGTACATGCCTTGCTGGCCGCCAACCGCCTCGAATCCCGGCCGCGCAGCCCCGAGTTCAACCGCGCCCTGCGGGCCGAAATCCGCGACCCCACTTGGCTACTGGCCCGTCAGTGGCAACTGCACGAGTTTCGGGCCGAAGACCGGGGGACCCCGGCGTCGGTCGAGGCCACCGTGAGGGAAATGCCCTTGAGCCAGCTGACGCTGCCCAATCAGCCGGTACGCGCCTACCACGGCGCGCACCAGCCCCTGGAAGCCGCCGTGGAGGCGCAGCCCCGCGTGATCGGCGCCGGCTTGCGCCTGCAAATGGGCCAGTATTGGCGCCGTCAGCTGCGCGCCGAGCTGGAAAAAACTCCCGCGGCCGACTCCGCCGAGCGCGCGGCCCGGACGGCGGCCGTGCGCCTGTTTGCTGAGACCTATCCCCTGGCGGCACCAAGTGCATCGGCTCCCGTTGACTACGCCCAGGCCGGTACCACTCCCGAAGCCCAGGCGCTGTTGGCCTTGGCCCAGGACAGCGGCACGGCCCTGGACGGCTACGCGCTGTACCGGGCCTTTTTGCCTACCCCTGGGCCAGCCCTGAGCGCTGCGCTGGCGGACAGCGACCAGCTGGAAACGTTGCTGGCAGCCACTACGCCGGCGCAAGCGCTGCTCGCTCACCCGGCCTTTAGCACTCCAATTGCCCCGAGCCCGGCCCGGGCGGAGGCCCTGGCCGCGGGCCTGCCCCGGCTGGTTGCGGCGGCCGCCGCGCTCGACGGGCTGGCCCGGCATTTTGTGCTGGCATTTCACCGCCTTTACCTTCTGGGCGCTGAAGGCCCGGGC
>DASVTG010000070.1:0-3234 GCA_036387695.1 Hymenobacter sp.
CTCGGGCCGAAGCGCAGGGCTCGCCGCGTGGTCGACATCAAGCTTATAGCTTAAAGAACTTCAAGTATTTCAACGTCGTACAGCAAAGCCGCATCAGGAGGAATACCAAGCTGTTGTTGGCCACCGGTGCCGTAAGCCAAACGTGAAGGGATGAGCAACAGCTTGCGGTCGCCTTGGCGCATGAGCAGTAAGCCTTCGTTCAGACCGGCTATATCGCCGCTACCGCCCGTAAAAACGACGCACTTGCAATCTGTGCGGTTGTCGGCTGAGTTGAAGAAAATGGAACCCGCGGGAAAATTTGCATTGCCCGCCGACGCTGGGTAGCCGGAGGAACCGGGCTGTGCACCGTTACTCAGGAACCGCCCTATGTACTTGACGCGCACCCGCTTGCCGGTCGTTACAGCCGGACCCGTTCCGTCCGTCTGGGCAACCACGTACAGTCCGGAGTTCGTGCGCGTGGCATTAGCCAGCAGGTTATTGCGCTTCAGATAGTTCTGAATCGTGTCCTCGTCGATGCGCCGCATCAGTTCGTCGTGCTCGCGGAGCTGCTTCTGGTAGGTCGTTTCGGAGTTGCAGCTCCACAGGGCCGGGGCCGCCAGCAGCAAGCCGGCCGCCAGCAGCAAAAGGCGTGAACGCAGCAGGATATTTTTCATCGATGAGGAGGGGCTGAAATCATTCCGGCCAACGGAGGCGAGGGCAGCTGCGCCGCGCCGCCCGTTGGCCGGAAATCGAGAAGAATTACTAAAGACTATTGCACGTCAACCAGTTCCACTTCGAAGCGCAGGGGCGAGTCGGCGGGAATGTCGGCGCCCGCGCCGCGGGGGCCGTAGGCCAAGGGCGAAGGAATGAGCAGAATGGCGCGGCTGCCTTTGTTGAGAAGGGCAATGCCTTCGTCCCAACCCGGAATGACCTGGCCCACGCCAATGGGAAAATCAATCGGCTTGCCTTGCTTCTCCGACGAATCAAACTGTTTGCCGCTGAGCAGCGTGCCGTTGTAATTCACGCTTACCGTCTGGCCAGGGGTGGGTTTGGCGCCGGTGCCGGGCTTCAACACCTGGTAGTAGATGCCAGAAGGTGTTTTCTGCACGGTCAGGTTGTTCTTCTTGATGTACTCTTGCAGCACGGCGTCGTCTTTTTTGAACTGCGCCTGCACAGCGGGTTCGGCCAGCGCCTTGGCTTGCGCTTCTTTCTGAGCTTTCATTTGCTTGGCAAACTCCGGCGAAGCCATGCTCTTCTTCATCTGGGCCTTCATCGAGGCCTTTTGCAGGTCAGCCTGCATGCCTTGGGCTTCGGCTTCGGTGATGAGCTTGGGGCCGGCCGTGACGTACATCATCACGATGTTTCCGCTCTTTTTCAAAAAGGGCGGCACGGGCTGCGCGGGCTGGCCGGGGCGGGGCTTGAAAAGCGAGTCGGCCTGGAAGCGAAACACGGCGCTGTCGCCCGGCTGCAGGAAGGACAGGGCCTCGCCCGGGTCGCCCTTCAACTGAAGTTCTTTCAGGGGCAGCGGCACCGCCATGCCCACGTCGCGGCGCGAGTCCTGAAGCACGGAGTCTTTGCCCGTTGTGAACTTCAGGCTGCCCAGCAAGAACTTGCCAATTCGGTCTTTGTAGGTGGGGTCGCCGTCGGGGCCGATTTCGCGGCGCTCGTAGTCGTTGCCAACTTTTTTGAAAATCTTGTACTCGATGCCAGACTTGGTTTTGGCAAAATCACCGCCGCCTTTGTTGCAAGCGGTGAGTGAAGCGAAGCCCAGCAGGCCGGCCGCCAAGGCCAGCTGCCGCGCGGAGCGGGAGGAAAAACGCATGAAAATAAAAGAAGTGAGGAATCGAAAACGGTTCAAAGTTACGCCACTGGCGGCGCTACGGCCGCGGGCACGCCCGTGAGTTGCTTCTTGTACTCGGGCAGGATGCTGAGAAAGCGCTCCACGGTTGCATCAAGCGGCTCGTAGCTGATGCCACCGGCCGCATTATGGTGCCCGCCGCCCTCGAAATGGCGGCGCGAAAAGTCACTCACGGAGAAGTTGCCCACCGAGCGGAAAGAAATTTTAACGGCCACGCCGCGGTCAATGAACACGGCCGCAAACTTAATGCCTTCAATGCTGAGCGCGTAGTTGACCAAGCCTTCGGTGTCGCCGGTTTTGCTCTGGTACTCGCGCAGCTCGTCCTGGGTGATGGCGATGTAGGCGGTGTTGAATTCGCGGTTCACCACCAGCTTGTCCTTCAGCACAAAGCCGAGAAAGCGCAGGCGAATTTCAGAGTGCGAGTCGTAGATGCGGCGGTGCACCGACGAGAGGTCGATGTTGACCTTGAGCAACTCCGCGATGATGAGGTGCACGTTGCGCGAGGTGCTGGGGTGCCGAAACGAGCCCGTGTCGGTCATGATGCCCGCGTACAGCGCTTCGCCGATGCCCTGGGTGATGAGGTCCTGGTCGCCCAGGTCGCGGATGATTTCGAAAATCAGTTCCGCCGTGGCGGCCGCGCTGGGCATGGAAAACACGATGTCGGCAAACCCCTCGGGCTCTTGGTGGTGGTCGACGAGCACCTTGGTGCCTTTGGCCTGGCGCACGTACTCGCCCAATTCGTTGATGCGGCCTAGGCAGCTGAAGTCGAGGCAACAAATGACCTCGGCGCGGTTCACCAAGTCGCGTACTTGGCGGTCGTTTTGGCGCTTGTCGTACACCACCACTTCGTCGTTGCCCTCCATCCAGTTCAGGAACGCGGGGTAGTCGGAAGGCGTGACAACCGTCACGTGGTGGCCTTTTTGCTTGAGGTAACCGGCCCAGGCCAGCGACGAGCCCAGCGCGTCGGCGTCGGGCTTGTGGTGGGTGGTGATGACAACCTGCTTGGGCTGCGCGAGCAGCGCTTGCAGGGCGGAAATGGAAGTGGACATCGACTACGTGAATGGCCCGATAACGAAACTGAGGGCCGGTGGCTTACGAAGAATTGGGGCGGCAAAAGTCGGAAGAAATCTTGTCTTAACAGTTGAACCCTTCCGGAAGGTTCGGGCAAACTCGGCGAATGGACCCTGAACCGGCCGAACGAGCGCGCGAAATTCCTCATGCTTGCCTTTCGAAGCGGGTTGATAAAAAGCACAGCACTTCGTGCAAGACTGGCCAAGCGCGCTGCCCATAAGGCGCGGCTTGCCCAAGGGCAGATTCATTGTGGTGTGAGGTTCAACCCAACCGCATTCGGGGCCACGGCGAACGGCCTGCAAGGTCTTGGGCTGGGAATGCGGTTT
>DASVTG010000071.1:0-10214 GCA_036387695.1 Hymenobacter sp.
GCGGCAGGCCAAAGCGCCGGTAAAAAGCGCAGATTCCGAACATGATGAGCAGCACCAGCAGCTTGCTGAACACGTGCGGGTAGGCCATCCACGAGCCCTGGTTGGCGTAGGATTCCACCACCAGCCCGGCCAGGGCGGCCAGCACCACCCACAGCCACTTCTTAACCAGCGGCTCCAGGTAGCGCCCGTACAGCACCAGCGCGCCGGCCGATGCGGCGAATAGCAGGTAGGTGTAGAGCTTCACGCCCTCCGGTTCCTGGTCGATTTGCGGGCCGTACACAAATTCCCAGAACGCGGCATTGGTCGCCAGCACGGCTACCAAGGGCAGGATTAAAGGAAAAGACAAACGGATTTTCATAGCAAGGGGCGGAAGAGCAGCGGCGCAACTTCATCGGGTGGATTGGGTTTCGGGGACCTTATGCGGCGAAGCCGGTAGGGGTGGGGCCGGCGTTCCGGTCGCCTGCTGGTAGAAAGCCACGGTGTCGCGCACCATCGCGGCCACATCGAAGCGCGGGCGGGCGTGGGCGTACTGGCGAGCTTGCAGGCCCCGCAAGTCGGCCGGACTGCCCAGCAGGCCCGCCAATTGCGTGGCCAGGTCTGCGGGGGAAGTGCCTTGGGCAATGGAGGCTTCCGGGGTGGCCGCCAGCAGTTCGGGGCTGCCCCCCGCGGCCAGGGCCAGCACCGGGCAGCCGGCAGCCATGGCCTCAATTACGGCGTAGGGGCAGTTTTCGCGGGTGGCGGTGTGCACGTACACGTCGGCGGCGTGCAGCAGCGGGGCTACCTGCGGGTGGTAGCCCAGCAGCACCACGTCGTTGCTCAGGTCCAGCTCCGCAATTTGGGCGCGCAGCCGGCCTTCGTCTTCCCCCGTGCCCACCAATACCACCACGCACCCCGGATGCCGCTTCCGCAGCTCGGCCGCCACTTCCACCAGGTAGCGCTGGTTTTTGCGGGCTTCCAGCTGCCCAATGTTGAGCACGATGGACCGGCCGGGAAACAGGGCCCGCAGGTCGGGCCCAGCGGTGGCGGGCGGGGAGGGCGGCGGCGCGAACGCGGCCATGTCCACGCCGTTGTAGGCAATGCCGGTGCGGGCCCCCACCGGCAGCCGCGGCTTGGTCAGGCGCAGCGCGTACTCGGATATGCCCAGAAAATACCGGGTGCGGCGCAGCAGGAAGTTGTACCAGCGCACTTCAAAGCGCGCCGCCCAGCCGCCGGGTTCCAGGCTCAATTGCTTCACGACTTCCTCGCCGGGGTGGTCGTTGAAGTGGCCGGTCACCACCACCGGCGCCCGGTCGCGCAGGGCCAGGCGCGCCGCCCAGCCGCTGCTCACGTCCTGGGCATTCACCACGTCGTACCGCGCCCGGCGGTCGATGGCAAAGTAGATTTCGGCCACCTGGCCCAGCTCCAGCCCAATGCGCCCGCCCAGGTGGCCGAGCAGCAGCCCCAGCCCGCGGCGCACCGCCCCAATGGCGCGCCGCACCCAGGGGCGCAAGTCGTCCTGCGTCACCACCGTGACGCGGTGGCCCTGGGCCCGCAGCAGCAGCGCCAGCCGCTCGTAGTGCACCCGCACGCCCGAACGCGCCCCCGGCACCTGCAACGAAGTCAGCAGCACGTTCATGGCGCGAGGGGTTGGTCAAATGAATTGAAAGCGGGCCGGGCAGCCGGGCGGCTTTCCAGAAAAGTTACGTAGCGCACCAGGGCCTGGTGGGCGCTGCTCGGCAGGGCGCCGAGGCCGCTGAGCCGCTGCATGCCCTGCCGCAGCACCGGCAGCAGCTCTGCCGACGGCCAGCGCAGCATCACCGCGCCCAGCACCAGGGCTCCGGTCGCCATCAGCGCCAGCAGTGCCAGAAGCGGCAGCAACAGCAGCGGGCGCACGACGGCGGCCGTGGCCAGCAGGCCCAGCCCCACGGCGCTGGCGTTCAACAGGCCCGGCCCGTAAATGGCGAAAAGCCGCGCGTACGGAATGCCGATGTCGCGGTGGGTGATGCGCATGTAGAGGAAGGTGCGCACCACTTCGCCCGTGCCGATGGCCCCGGCAATGCCCGCCAGCCCGTGGCCGCGCAGCAGCCAGAACAGGCCCGCCAGCAGCGTCATGAACTGCAGGTTCAGAATGACTTTTTGGCGGAGGTTGGCGCGGGCGTCGGCCACCACGCCGGCAAACATGGTGGTCATGCTTAAGGGAATGGACAGGCACAGCACCCGCAGGATGGGCACCGACGCCGCCCAGCGCGGGCCCAGCAGCACCTGCACCAGCTCGGGGGCGGCCACGGCCACGCCGGCGCATACGGGCAGCACCACCGTGGCCACCAGCGTGCTGCTGGTCAGGTAGAGGGCGCGCACCCGCGGCAGGTCGTTCTGGATTTTGCTGAAGGCCGGGAAGGCCACCCGCGCCAGGCTGTGGGTCAGAAAATACATGGGCAAATACAGCAGCATGTACGCCCGGTTGTAGATGCCCAGCAGTGTGGAGCCCAGCAGCCGCCCGATGAGCAGGGTGTCGAGGTTGCCGTTGACAAACTCCAGAAAGCCCACCACCGACACCCGCCCGCCGTAGCCCAGCAGCCGCGCGTACGGCGCCCGCCGCCAGATGAACCGCAGCGCGTGCCGCACCACGGCGTAGCTGAGCAGGGCCGCGAAGAGCTGCTGCGCCAGGCTGGCCAGCACCAGGCTCCACACGCCCAGGCCCAGCCAGGCCCCCGGGATGCCCACGCCCCCGTAGCCCAGCACGTAGGCCCCCACTTCCACCTTGGCCAGGGCTTCGAAGCGCATGTCGCGCCGCAGCAGGCTGGTGGCCGTGGCTCCCAGGCCCACCGCCACGAAGCCCAGCGCCTGCACCCGCACCAGCGGCACCACGGCCTCGTTTTTCAGAATAATTACGGCCAGCGGCGCGGCCAGTCCCGCCAGGGCGGCCACGACCAGGCCCATGCCCAGCGAGGCCGTGAACGTGGCCCGCACGTCGTCGGCGTCGATGTCGCGGCGCTGCACCAGGGCGTGGCCCAGGCCCATCTCGGCGAAGTAGCTGCCGAAGCGCAGCACCACGCCCGTCAGCGCCACCAGGCCGAAGGCGGCGGGGTCGAGCAAGCGGGCCATGACGGCGGTGTAGCCGATTTGCAGCACGGCCGTGAGCACTGTGGCGGCCGTGGTCCACTGCACGCCGCGGGCCGTGGTGGAAGCCAGATTTTGCGTCGTTACTGCCATGAAGTGTAGAAGCGAATAAGGCTCGGGGCCGTTTTCAAGAATGGGACCCTAAACGCCGTACTTATAGGCACCGGCCTGGTAGCGGTACTGGTAGGTGCTGGCCAGCTGCACGTCGTTGATAACCATGTACAACTGCTTCAGCTTGTGGTCGCGGTGCATCTCGGCAATCTGGCCCACCAAATCCCGGTCCGTGTAGTTCTGGCGCACCACGTAAATTTTGGCGTCCAGGTATTGCAGCAGCACCAAAAATTCGGACACGTAGCCCAGCGGCGGAATGTCAACCAGGAGGTAGTCGTATTCATTGCGCAGCTGCTGCACCAGTTCGCCCAGCCGGGCGCTTTCCACCAGCCGGGTGGGGTTTTGGGGCAGCGGGCCGCAGCACAGCACGTCGAGGCCGGGAATGCTGGTGGAGCTGCGCACCTCGTCGAGGGTGCTTTGGCCCGCCAGGTAGGTGCTCAGGCCGTGGGGGTTGTGCGTGTCGATGTCGAAATAGCCCGCCAGGGTGGGCCGTCGCATGTCGCATTCCAGCACCACCACCCGCCGGCCGCTCTGGGCCAGCTCGGCGGCCAGGTTCACGGTGCAAAAGCTTTTGCCCTCGCCGGGTATCGACGACGTGACGCCGATAACGCGCTTGTCAAGCCCGGCCGAGAGGTACTGCATGTTCACTCGCACCGAGCGAAAGGCCTCGGCAATGGGGCCGCGCGGGTCGTGCAGCATGGTTTGCTTTTCTTCCGCCGTGCCGTGCGGTATGATGCCCAGCAGCGGAATGTTGGTGAGGCGGGCCAGGTCTTCTTTGCCCTGCACGCGCCGGTTGGTTTTGCCCTGCATCAGCAGAAAGCCGGCGGGCAGCACCAGCCCGGCCAGCGCGGCCAGCAGGCCCACCAGCAGCGGCTTGGGGGCCGAGGGGCCCGCTCCGTTCTGCCGAGCGGGGTCCACCACTTTTTTGTCGGTGGTGTTGGTGGCCAGCGCAATGGCCGCCTCGCTGCGCTTTTCCACCAGGAAGCTGTAGTTCTTTTCGTTGAACTCGCTGGTGGTTTGCAGCGTGCCCAGCTGCCGCTCGTTTTCGGGCATGCGGTTGAGCTGCTGCTGCACGGCGCCCAATTGCTGGTCCACGTCGCGCAGGGCGCTTTCCGAGGTGCTGGTCAGGCCGGTAAGGGTCTGGATGAGCTGTTCTTTCGTGGTGCTGATTTCCCCATCCAGCACTTGCACCAGCGGGTTGATTTCGCTGGCGTTCACGGTCAGGGCCGCCCGCTGGCTGTTCAGCTCGGACAGGCGCTGAATCAGGCCGGTGGTGGCCGGGTCGTCGATGCCCGCAATGCTGAGGGCGGCCGGACGGTCTGCCCCGCGGCGGGCCCGCAGGTACTCCAGCATGGAGAGGTAGCGCCGGCGGCTGGTGGCCAGCTGCGCCCGCGAGCTGCTCAGGGCATTTTGCTGCTGAATGCTGGCGCCCGACTGCACGCCCGCGTCCACCACGCTGTTGGCCGAGCGAAAAGAGCTGAGGCTCCGCGCCGCCTGGGACTTGGACTCGGCCAGCTTGTTGATTTCGTTGTCGAGGAAGGCGACCGTTTTGCCGCCAATCAGGTTTTTCTGGTTGAGGTCGTCCTGCACGTAGGTGGCCATCAGCGTGTTCAGAAACTGCATTTCCTTGGCCGGCACCGTGCCCTGCGTGCTCAGCTCCAGGATGCGGGACTCGTGGTCGGTGGGGCGCACCTTCAGGCGGGTTTGGTACTCGCCCACCAGGCTTTCCAGGTCGTTGAAGCGAATGAAATAGTGCGCGCCCGCGTCGAAGTCCGCCTGGTTGGCTTCGGGCCGAAACACCGCCGTGAGAAACGGAGTGCGCAGCGTGTCGCCGGCCGCCACCGTTTCGTCGAGTGCCACGTCCAGCACCTCGTGCACCAGGGCCCCGCTCACGAGCTGGCGCAGCTCGCCGCGCGAGGCTGTTGCGTGCACCCGGAACTTGTTGTCCGGCAGCATTTCCACGTAGATGGGCACGCCCGTGAGCTGGGGCTGGTTGGGCACGGCCGTCACCCGGAAAGGCACTTCGCCCGTGGCCCGCTCGCGCACTTGCAACGGCCGCACCAGGTTCAGCCAGGAGTCCGGCTCCACGTAATAGCTCACCGCGAAAGGCAGCTGGCTCAGGGTCCGCCGCAGCATGCCCGACGAGGTCAGCAGGCCCACCTCGTCCTCCAGCTTCAGGCCCTTGGGCTTGCTGTCCAGCAGCTGCAGCAGCTCCTGCGCCTGCTTCGAGCCCGTGGACTGGTCGCCGATGAGCAGCGTGGCCTGGAAGTCGTAGCGCGGGGCTTTCACTTTCAGGTAAGCCCAGGCCAGGGCGCCCGCCAGCACCAACGACAGCAGAAAGACCGGCCAGCGGCGGCGCAGATTAAAAAAAACCTCGTGCAAGTCCAGCTCTACAGATGAGGCAGCAGGTCGTGTCTCCATAGTTGAAGGGGGTAGCAAAGCCCGTATAGGTGTGAGGGTAAGCCGCTTATCTCAGAAAAGTAATCAGCAGCACAACCGCCGATATTCCGGCAAAAACGATACCCAGGTTATTGAGATTACCCCGGGCGGCGCGCGCTTTCAGCGGCTCCACGTACAGGGCGTCGTTGGGGAGAAGATAGTAGTAAGGCGACTGCAGCAGCTTGGCGTCCGTGAGGTCCAGCAGCACCACCTCCGAGCCCTTGGCCGTTTGGCGGACGAGCTTGACGTTTTCCCGGTTGCCAAACTCGGTGAGGTCGCCGGCCATGCCCAGCACTTCGAGCACCGTGGCCTGGGAGTTGTAAACGAAATAACGCCCCGGCTGCCGCACCTCGCCCAGTACGGTCACCCGGAAGCTCAGCAGCTTCACGAGCACATTGGCGTCGCGCACGTAGGCCGTTACCTTTTGCTGCAGCAAGGCCTGGGCCTGCTCCAAGCTCAGGCCCGTCACCTTCACCCGGCCCACGGTGGGCAGGGCGATGGTGCCGCCCTCGTCCACGGGGTAGCCCGAGAGGTAGAGCGTGCTGGGGTCGCCCGAGGTCATGGTTTGCGCGGTGGGCACGTTGAAAATGTCGCTCAGGGCCGGCTGCACGCTCTGCACCCGCACGCTGAGCACGTCACCCGCCTGCAGCCGGTAGGACGGCCGCCCGTTGTTCACTTCAATGGGCTTCTGGGTGGAATAATCCGGGCCTTGCAGGTACGGCAGTTTGCGCTGCGTCACGCAACTTGCCAAGCACCACAATCCTCCGAGCACTACCAAACGTATGTAATAGGGAAAAGTCATTGGTCCGATAAAACGTATGCACCCTGCCATCCTACCGCTGAACCAGCCGCCATTGCTTCTCATTGGAAGCCTAAGATAGGAAGAGAGGCAGTACTTCGTTGTTCAACTTATTAAACGAATCAGACTATTTGCTGACTTGCAGCCCAATTACGGAGTTCAATGCGCCTTCGGATGTTTTAACCCTGACTTAGCCGCCCCGGGCCGCGCACTTGTTCTGAAGCCAAATCGCCCTTGAGCCGCCCGTTCCGGGGCCAGCTCCAGCACCCGGTTGCAGAAGGTAAAGGCCCGCTAACTCATTGGTACATTGCGGCCGCAGGCTCACCCGGTCGTTTAAATTCCATGGCCTTTTGGGCCCCGTTCATCCTCAACATGAAAAAAGTTGTTTTTCTGCTGGCTTCGTTGGCGTTTGCAGGCTGTAATTCCCCGTCCCCGCAACAAGGTGCGGCCTCGGGCTCGGCCCCCGGAGCGGCCCCCGACTCCTTGCGGCAAGCCGTTGCGGCCTACATCCAAGCCAACGCAGCTGCTTTCCCCAATTACGAAGCCGTGCGCTGGGGCCAGCCCACGCCCTACACCAAAACGAACGAAGCCGCCATCAAGGGCGTGGTGGCCATGCAAGCCTTTGACGATGCCCTGGTGCCGCGAAATCAAGCCCTGGCTGATTACAAAGCCTCGCTGGCCCGCCACGATGCGCCCGCCCGGGTGGAAGCCATCAAAGCCCGCTACGGCAAAGCAAACAAGTACAACGACTCGCTTTTGGTGATTGCCAACAGCTTCATCGGCGTCAAGGATTCGACGCGCCTGGGCACCGGAGTCGTGCACACCTACCGCGTTAAGAACCAGGCCGGGGCCTCCGTGCTCGACAGCTCCACCTTCGTGGTGTACCGCAACGGCAAAGTCGAGCAGCTGTGAGCTCGAGCAGGCAGCCCGATTTAGCATCCGCTCCTCTAAACTCAACTATTGGGATAATTTCTTTAATTTTTACAAGGAAATAAACACCAAGCAGTTGGCCTTCCCTCTTGGATGATGCGGACATCTAACCGGCTTATTTTGGGATTGCATAATTTCAAGACCAAAATCCTTACGCCACGCTTTCCTCGTAAATAACTAGCCTTTAAGCAGGTAGCAAAAATGCTGCCGTGCGCTGAATGATGGCTAAGGATATGGAAAGCTCGCAGAATTTGCCGGAACAGCTGGTAGGCCACGTCAACCGGCACGGTTTGTTGCACGCCCAAAGCTTAGCCAAGGAGCCAGCGGCGGGCCTTGAGCTGGCGCTGAAGCAAGTGGCTGATTTGGTGGTAAACGCTTTGTCGGAATTAGCCAAATCAGCCAGCGGCCGCGAGGTGCTGTGGAACCTGGCGCGCGACACCAACGACGCAGACGTTGCCGGTGCCAGCGGCACGGCGGTAACGTCCCCGCGCGGCGCGGAGCTGGTCAGGTCCGTGCTTGACGACCGGTACCACGGCACCGTCCACTCGATAAGCTCCGATACGGGGGTGCGCTCGGGCGCGGTTACCCACCTGCTGGAAATGGCCGCCGCCGCCGCCCTCGAAATCATGGCTGGCTTGGTAGCGGCTCGGCAGTGGAGTGCGCAGGAGCTGGGGCACTGGCTGCACGGGCAGCGGGTGCCCGTGGCCGTGGTGACGCCGCTGGCCGTGAGCGCCGCCACGGCCGCCCGGCAGGCCCCCGCCCCCACCCTGGACGAGTCAGCGTCGTGGTTTCGCCGTCATTCCAAATCTTTGCTAGTGGCCGTGGGCCTGCTTGCCGCCGCCGAATGCGGCTACCTGGTGGGAACCCGAAACGGCGCTGCCAGTGCCGGCCTTGCCACCGGCAGCGCTTCAAGCGAGCGCCCGGCCGAAACGGGTGGGTACGCGGCCATGCCCGTGGCCAACCTGTCCAGCGCGGTGCCGGCCGCGCCCACGGCCAGAAAGGAGCCCACGGTGCCGGTGGTGCTCAAGCTGAAGAACGGCCTGCGCCAAATCATTGGCGCCAACTCAACGGAAAGCAAACTTTACCAGGTACTGATTGACCCGGGAAAAGAAATCGACCTGGTGGACCCCACCAAGGACTGGATAGGATTCGACCGGATTTACTTTGATTCCAACAAGGCCACTTTGACCAATGAGTCGTTGTGGCAGCTGTCGAACGTGGCCAGCATTCTCAAGCGGTTTCCGGCCGCCAAAATCAAGATTGGCGGCTACACCGACAGCACGGGCGCGCCACTGCGCAACCTCCAGCTGAGCAAGGCCCGGGCCAACGCCGCAATGAAGTCGCTGGTGGACTTGGGGGTGCCCGCCGACCACCTGACGGCAGTGGGCTACGGCGCGCTGGACAACATTGCCAGCAACGATACCGAAGAGGGCCGCGCCATCAACCGCCGCGTGAGCATGCAGGTAATCGAAAAGTAGGCGCCGGTCTGTCGGGTAGTTTTCTGCTTGCCGCCAGCCGGTTCTACGCCGCCTGCGTCGGCTAGCCTGCGTCCGGAACCCAGGTTAGGCCGCCGGATTGCACCTAAGCATTCGCGGGGGCCGGCACGCCAGGACGAGGCCGTGCAATGGCGGGGCGTGGGCCCGCAAGAACGTCCCGCCAAGCCAGCTGCTCGGCGGGACGTTTTTTAAGTCGTCATGCAAAAGTAACCGTATGCTAATCGTATGTTCCGGTCCGACCGCCCTAGGCGGTCCGACCGGTTGAAGAGCGAACGAGTCGTTGGAGCAGCAACCGGTCGGACCGCCCTAGGCGGTCCGACCGGTTGCTGCTCCAACGACTCGTACGCTCTTCAACCGGTCGGACCGCCTAGGGCGGTCGGACCGGAACATACGATTAGCATACGGTTACTTTTGCATGACTACTTAAAACTCAGGTAACTTCTATTTTAACTTTTAACTCTTCACTTGTAACTCCTTACAGCCTTAATTCCGGGGAATGTTGCTGCTGTTGCTTTGGCGCGAGCGGCTGGGCACGATGTCGGATGACTGGCGGGGGCGGTTGTCGCGCAGGATGGGCTGTTCGCGCACGTCGGGCACGGCGGTGGGCGACTGTTCGGGCGTGCCGGCGGGGAAGCCCTGGTCCGGTAGCTGGCGGCTGGGTTGCGCGTCGCGGTTGGTGATGGTGCGCTGCACTTGCGGCGGCCCCTGAATGGTGCTTTGGTTCAGGGCCGGGTTCACGGGCGGAATGGTGGTTTGGCCCTGGCTGCCGCCGCGCACGGGGGCCGTGGGGTCGAAAGGCACCGTTTGGGCTTGCGCCGTGGCGGCGCTCGCCAGCAGAACGAGCAGAAAGATAGTTTTCATAGCAGTAGGAGTGGGTATGAAGCAAAAAACCGGCTGCTTCAAGTGAAACAGCCGGTTTTAGAAAAGTTACGGAGCTGAGCCGTAAAAGGTTGCTAGCGGGGAGTGGTGCTCGAACCGCTGGTGCTGCTACGCGTCGACTTCGTGGTTTTGGTCTTTCTGGTGCGGCTGCCCGACGTGCTGCTGCCCGAAGTCGAGCCGCTGGTGCTGCCCATAGAACCATTTCTGCTGCCCGAAGCGCCGCTGGTCGAGCCCATCGAACCCGAGCCGGTGCTGCTGCCGCTGGTCGTGCCCATCGACCCGCTCGTGCTGCCCGAGGTGGTGCCCATTGAGCCGCTGGTGGTACCCGAAGTGGTGCCCATCGTGCCGCTGGTGCTGCCCGAGGTAGTACCCATCGTGCCGCTTGTGCTGGTGCCCGAGGTAGTGCCCATGGTGCCGCTCGTGCTGCCCATTGTACCGCTGGTGCTAGTGCCCGAAGTAGT
>DASVTG010000072.1:0-1694 GCA_036387695.1 Hymenobacter sp.
AGAATCGGTGGTTCGTCGTTCGTTCGAAAAGAAGGTCCGGACCTGCCGGCATTGGCAAATAACGGTAGCCTGTTGAGGCAGAACTTTGACGCACCAGACCTTCGGCACGGGCTTGCCAACCAAACCATCAGCAAATCCAGACTATCCAGGTTGCCCATTCGCTCCTTTTTCATGACGTCGCCTTCGCCTACCGCGCCCGGTTACACCGATGCCGAAAAACGCTTGCTCCAGGAAATCTCCCACCCGCCCCGGCCAGGACGAGCCGGAGCGCACGCCTTCGGGCGCGCCCGTTTACCGCTACGAGGGCGTCGAACCGGCGCCGTTTGAGCTAGCCAGCGGCGATGACGCCACCATCACGGCCGTTTCCGAGCACATCGGGCGCCACCTGGGACCGGTGAGCGGCGTGTACCACGAAATACTGTCCGACAAGGTGCACCTTGACGTGCACGTGGTGCCGCCCAGCGCCGACTTTCCGTTTTACGCCCTCGTCACGTCGGGCATGAGCGACCGGCCCATGACCGTGCCGCCCGACGCGCCCACCGACGAAGCCCCACCCTATGCCGAGCTGTGCATGCTGCTGCCCAGCACCTGGAACATTCCCGCCGATTCGGCCGAAGTAGCCGCCGCTTTCGAGGATGAAAACGTGTACTGGCCCATCCGCTGGCTGAAAATGCTGGCCCGTCTGCCGCACGAGTACGGCACCTGGCTGGGCTTTGGCCACACCATCCCCAACGGGGAAGACGCGGAGCCTTTTTCCGACGACACCGAGCTGGGCTGCATGCTGCTACTCACGGCCCTCAGCCTGCCCGAAGAGTTCCAGACGCTGGTCGTCAGCCCCACCAAAACGGTGCAGTTCTACACCCTCTACCCTATTTATCGTGAGGAGATGACTTTGAAAATGGAGCAGGGCGTAGACGCCCTCATCGACCGTTTCGAGGAATACGACATTGGCGACGTGCTGGACCTCACCCGGCCCAATGTGGCGCAAGGCTAGCCAGCACCAACTATTTCCGCCAGCCGAGCTGCCCTGCCAACGCCGGCGTTCTGCTGCTCCTCGCCCGTCGTATTATTGTGCATGCAATCCACTGCCACGACCGTCGCGCTGAGCAAGCGCAAACTGACTTATTCGCTAGCCGGGTCCCTGGCCTTTGTGTCGGCCGGCGGCTGGTTCATCAGCCGTCCCGAGGACCTGCGCGGCAACCCTTTTCTTTCCGACCCTATGTGGATACGCACCTTGGGCGGCTTGGCCGTACTCTTTTTTGGAGGGTTGGCCTTCTTCGTTTTCAAGAAACTGCGCGACCCGGCTCCCGGTCTCATCGTCACGGACGCCGGCTTTAGCGATAATTCCAGCGGTCTGGTGGCCGGGCAGGTTCCGTGGGCGGATGTCACCGGCATCCAGGAGTTGGAATTGATGGGCCAGAAAATGGTGATGGTGATGCTGCGCGACCCGGTTGCTTACATCGAACGCCAAACCAACCCATTCAAGCGGCAGTTGATGAAAACCAACTTCAACTCCTACGGCTCGCCCATCAACATCTCGGCCAACGCGCTGGAATGCTCCTACTCCGAACTGCTGGCGCTGTTCACCACCCGCCTCGCCGCGCACCGAGCCGGCAACTGATTTCATTGGCAAGCGAAGAAAAGGCCGGCGCTACCATGGTAGCGCCGGCCTTTTCTTCGCTTGTGCAGCGCTG
>DASVTG010000073.1:0-8671 GCA_036387695.1 Hymenobacter sp.
CGCGTATTCCAGAAAGTCCAGGTCCAGCACGCGGTTGCCGAGCACGGGCGGCGGCGAAAGCTTGTGCTGGCGCAAGGCCTGGCGCCCGGCTTCCGTGAGCATGTCGGAAGTCCAGGCCTCGCGCATGCTAATCTCGACTTCCACCGCGGGCACGCCGTGGGCCAGCAGGGTGCGCTCCACGTCGCGCTTCATGTAGTCCATGGCCGGGCAGCCAGCAAAGGTGGGGGTGAGGTGCACCCGCACGGTGCCCGTGGCCTCGTCCACCTCCACGCCGCGCACCACGCCCAGGTCAATGAGCGAGATGGTGGGAATCTCGGGGTCTTTCACGGCTTGCAGCCAGTCCAGAATTTGGGCCTTGTCCATGGTGCGCGGGCCTACCAATCGGCGGTGGGGTCGAGGCGAAATACTTCGGCCATTTCGTCCAGCAGCGGTTGCAAATGCTCGGTGTGCTGCCCGTGCCGGCCGCCGGTTGCGGGCGTAAGCGTGGCCAAATCGGGCATCTCCAGGGCCGTCTGTACCAGTACTTTGCTAATGCTTTCCAGCCAACGGCTCCGCAGTTCGTCTTCGCCAATGAACAAGCCGGAGCTGATGATTTCCGGCTCCGCGTCCGTGGTTTCGAAGATGCCCAGCGCGTAGGAGAGCGTGAAATTGAGGGAGCGCTGCATGCGCTCAATGGCTTCATTGGTTGCCGTTCCCAGGCGCTTCATCCACGTGTTGGCGTGCAGGGCGTGGTACTTCAGCTCGCCGCGCAGCTTGCGGGCCACCTGGGCCAGGGGCTCGTAGCTGCTGCCGGCCAGCGCCTCAAAGCGCAGCAACTCGGCGTGGTCGAACAGAAAGTGGCGGGTCAGGCTGAAGTCGTACTCGCCAATGGGCAGCTCCACCAGTTGGCAGCAATGGAACTGCGGCGCGTTGCGGGTGAACGCCACCGTGTCGGGCTCCGCTTCGCCAAGCTCGTGCAGCAGCGTGTACAGCGTCAGGCTGTGGCCGAGCTTGTCCTGGGCCATGCTCGAAAAGGCAATGTCTTCTTCCAGAATAGGCCCCAGGCCGTTCCATTCGGAGTTGCGGTGGCCGAGGATGAGCTGGTCGTCGGCGAGACGGTACAGCAGGTCGAGTTTGGGGTCCATGCGCAGGCTAGTGGGTGGCGGGGTTTTCGGCCTTGAATTTTTCGATGCGGTCCTGCACCTTATAAGAAATGGCGTCGCGGTACTTTTTTTCCGGCGTGGTGGCCCAGATGTCGCGGTCCTCGTCGTCGGAACGCAGCATGTCGGCGGCGCGCACGGCCCACACGTTCGCCACCGGGCGCTGCTCGCCAAACACAGCTTTTGCTACTTGCAGCGCTTCGGCGGGAGACGCCGCGCGCACCTTGCCCACGTGCTGGTGCGCCTTGCCGCGCTTCTTCAGGTGGAAAATATCGTAGTCCTCCTCGCCGGCGGCATAAGCAGCCTCCTCGGCGGCGGTGTCGTCTGCCGCTTCGGCCGCATTGGTCGATGCCGCTTTGGGAACCAAGGGCAAGGTGTCGTAGGCCGATTCCTGGTCGCCCACGTAGGCCGTGACCGCAACGGCGGCGGTTGGCACCACCCACAGGCCCGTGCAGGCAAAGCGCCGGCTGTACTGCTCTTTGGCAAATAAGAAAGCCACATCGGCCTCCGGTGCGTGCACCGGGCCCACGTAGATGAAAGGCGCGCCCTCTTTCTTTTGGTGAAACACCTCGTAGGTGCCAAACTGGTCAAGGGCATCTTTGGCAGCCGCCGTGGCCGGCGCGTCGGGCAGCCCCAGCCGGTTCATGCGCGGGTCGAATGATTTTATCACAAGGAGCAAGTAGGAATGAGCAATGAATAATTCGCTGGCGTGGCCATAGGTGAATCACTCATTGCTCATTGTTCATCATTAATTGAGTTTACGCCAGTGGCCGCACGTACTGCGTTTTGGGCGTGAGCAGGGCGCGGCGCACCCAGGCGCCGTTTTCTTCGGCGGCGCGGCGCACGGCAATGCGTTCGGCGTTGCAGGGGCCGTCGCCGTTAATCACGCGCTTGAAGTCTTCCCAGTCCGGCTCGGTGAATTCCCATTGGCCGGTTTCCTCGTTTTTGCGCAAGTTGGCATCGGGCAAGGTGAGGCCAATTTCCCAGATTTTGGGCACGTACATGTCCAAAAACTGATTCCGGCATTCGTCGTTCGACGCCATTTTCACCTTCCAGCGCATCAGGATTTCGGTGTGCACCGACATCTTATCCGAAGGGCCGAAAAAGGTCATGATGGCCGGCCACCAGCGGTTTAGCGCCTCCTGCATCATTTTGCGCTGAATGGGTGTGCCGGTGGCCATGTGCACCACGGCGTCGTGCCCATACTTCAAGTGGAAAGCTTCCTCGGCGCAAATCCGGTCCAGCGCGCGGCAGTAAGGCCCGTAGCTGCCCTTGGCGTTGGCCAGCTGGTTCACGATGGCGCCTGCGTCAATCAGCCAGGAAATCACGTTGGAGTCGGCCCAGGTAGGCGTGGGGTAATTGAAGACGTTGGAGTACTTGCTCTTGCCGTTGATGAGGTCAACGAGCATCTGCTCGCGGGTTTTGCCCAGCGTTTCGGCCGCCGAGTACAGCAGCTGCGCGTGGCCCACTTCGTCCTGCACCTTGGCCATCTGGGCCATTTTGCGGCGGAAACCGGGGGCGCGGGTAATCCAGGTGCCCTCCGGCAGCGAGCCGATGATTTCGGAGTGCGCGTGCTGCTCAATCATGCGGGTGAGCTGCTTGCGGTAGAGGGCCGGCATCCAGTCGCCGGGCTCAATCTTTTCTCCCCGCCCGATGCGGGCCTCGAATTCGGCCAGCAAAATGGGGTCTTCGTTTTCCAGGCCGGTGGCGGCGGTGGTCGGCAGGTCGTGGGTGCTGGCGGAACCGTACATGGGGCAATGCGTGAATGAGTGAATGAGTGAATGAATAAAGGAGTGAATGTGGTCGGGAAAGGAGAGGAGATGCGTAAAAAGCATTCACCGATTTGCCCATTCACTCATTGAGAAGCAAGCCGCCGAGCAGCTGTTCGGCAAGGCGGTGAGCTATTTCGGCTGGGGTGAGTTTGCCATCGGGCCGGTACCAGCTGGGCAGCCAATTGAGGCTGGCCAGCAGCGTGAGCGCAGCAAATGCCGCGTCGGGCGCCTCCAGCTCGCCGGCCGCAATGCCGCGCTCAATCAGCGCCCGAAACGAGGCTTCGTACCGGTCGCGCAGGGCCAAAAACTCGGTACGGGCCGGCTCGGTCAAGTGGCGCCACTCGTGCAGGAACACCGCCGACGCGGCGCTGTCGCGCGTGAGCACCTGCACATGGGCCTCAATGGCTTGGCGCAACTGCGCGGCCACCGGAGTAGCCGCATCGGCGGTAGCGCCGGCAAATCCCGCGAAAAATTCCTCCGCCAAGCCAAAGCAAACGCGGTGCAGAATTTCCTCTTTCGACTTGATGTGGGAATACAGGCTGCCCGCTTCCAGGCCCAACTCGTTGGCCAACTCGCGCATGCTGGTGGCCGCAAAGCCCCGCGCCCGAAAGAGGGCCGTAGCTGTGCGGTCAATCTGGGCTTTGCGCGGGCGAAGAGGTGCAGCGGTGGGCATAATCTGTAACAAAGATATACTTGCTAACGCTCGTTAGCAAAAGAAAGTTGCCACGGCTATGGTGCTGTGCCACGGCTCATATTGTGGAAAAGGAAGGAGGCTATTTCTGCTTTTCTAATGGACGTACTTTTGTGCTTTAGGCCCGTTGAAGCAGCCTAAGCTCTTTACTGATTACCAACTACTGCCCATGTCCAACCTCACGCCCCTCACCGCCATTGGCGAATTTGCCTTGATTGACCGCCTGAAACGAGGCATCAACACCCGCCAGCCCGGCACCGTGTTGGGCATCGGCGACGACGCGGCCATCATCGCGCCCACCGCGGGCCATGAGTTGGTGATGACCACCGACTTACTCGTAGAAGGCATTCATTTCGATTTGGCGTTTTGCCCGCTGCGCCACCTGGGCTACAAAGCCATTGCCGTGAACGTGTCGGACGTGGCCGCCATGAATGCCCTGCCCACGCAGCTGGTGGTGGGCGTGTCGGCCGGGCCGCGCTTCACCGTGGAGGCCATTGAGGAACTGTACGCCGGCATGCGCCTGGCCTGCGAAGCCTACAACGTGGACCTGGTGGGCGGCGACACCACCGCCAGCCGCGGCGGCCTCACCTTGGCCGTGACGGTGCTGGGCGAAGCTCCTGCGGGCCAGGCCGTGCGCCGCAGCGGCGGCAAGCCCACCGATTTGCTGTGCGTGACCGGCGACTTGGGCGGCGCTTTTCTGGGCCTGCAAGTGCTTGAGCGCGAGAAGCAGGCTTTCCTCGCCGACCCCGAAACCCAGCCCGAGCTGGCCAACTACGAATACGTGGTGCAGCGCCAGCTGCGCCCCGAAGCCCGGCTCGATATTGTGCACGAGCTGCGCGAGCGCGGCATTCGGCCCACCAGCATGATAGACGTTTCCGACGGACTGGCTTCGGAGGTGCTGCACCTGTGCGCGGCCAGCGGCACCGGCGCCCGGGTATTCACGGAGTTTTTGCCTTTGGCCAACCCCACGCTGGAAGCCGCCGCAGAGTTCAACCTCGACCCGCTGACCTGCGCCTTGAACGGGGGCGAAGACTACGAACTGCTCTTCACCGTGCCCGTGACCGACCACGACAAACTCAAAAACCACCCCGACATCACCATCATCGGCCACCTCACCGAGAAAGCCGATGGCGCCAACCTGGTGACCAAAGCCGGACAGGCTGTGCCGTTGCAGGCGCAGGGTTGGACGAGTTTTTAACCCGGTTCATCGGGCGGGAGCCAACCTCCCATTAGCCCAACCGTTAGGATGGCCAAGTACCCGGTGCAGGTGGCACGCTAATTGTCTTTCGTGCCTCATTGCTGCCTATTTCTGTTCCATCTTTAGTTCTTACGTCATGAAAAAGCTCCCCTATATCTTAAGCCTGTTGGTGCTGTTTACGGCCTTCTTCAACACTCCTTCGGTGCAAGCCCAGGACCGCAAGGGCTGGAGCCCGCAGGCCAAAGGCGCCGTCATCGGTGGCTTGGGCGGGGCCGCGGCCGGCGCCATCATCAACAAGCGCAACCGCCCGGTGGGTGGCCTCATCGGCGGGGTGGCCGGGGGCGCCGTCGGGTACGGTGTCGGCAAGCACATCGACAACAAGCAGAAAGAGCGGGCCCGCATTGCGGCCGCCAACCGCGCCGCCGCGGCCCGCGAGGCCGAGTACCGCCGGACCATTGCCCGCGCCAACGCCAGCAAGACGACCACCACCACGCGCACCCAGACCACGGCCATGCCGGTCAACAGCTTGGTAGCGACCAGCGCCGCCATGAACCTGCAGCCCGAAGTGTCGAACTCGGCCTACTTGCCCAACGACGCGTACGGCAACCCTTCAAACCCGTACTCCACGTCGGAGTATCGCCGCAAGAGCTGGTAAGTGCCCGAGTCGTTTAACAGCTAAGCCCCGGGCCATGTGCCCGGGGCTTATTCATTATAGGCCTTTACAGCAATACCTATTGGGGCCGCCTACATTTGCTTTTTCTTCAACTTTTCTTTCGAATCATGAAAGCCCTCCTGTATAGTTTGCTCCTGGCCGCTACCCTCACCTCTTGCACCAAAGCCGACGAAGCGGTGAACATCCAGAGCCTCAACCAAGAATTCATCGGGGCCTGGAACAACAAAGACTCCGGCAAAATCAACGGCTACCTGGCCGACGACGTGAGCTTCGTGCAAGGCAGTGCCCACTGGAAGGGCAAAGGCGAAGTGTCGCAAAAATGGGTGAACGAAACCCTGTCCACCATCAGCAACCTCAAAACCAGCGTGGTCAGTTCTTCTACCGACGCCAACACGGCTTACGAAGCCGGCACGTTCTCGGTAGATGTGCTGCCCCCGGCTCCCGGCCAGCCCGGCGGCATCGGCGAAGGCAACTACATCTTCCTCTGGAAAAAGGGCGCCGACAAGAACTGGAAACTCAGCTACGCACAGCTGGAAGACCTGCCGGTGCAGCGCCGGCAATAGGTTGGCATAGCTAGAAGGCTGCATAGCTGGAAGGCCAGCACGTAAAACCAAACCGTCATGCTGAGCGAAGCCGAAGCATCTCGCGTGTGGTAGCAATCCTTTTCTTGCGATTGGATTACTGCTGCGGTAGAGATGCTTCGGCTTCGCTCAGCATGACGGTCTTTTTGTGGGCTTGTTTTCCTGCTTTAATCCTCTGGATAAGGCACGAAAACGAACTTGGTGAACTCCTCATCGAGCACGAAGAGACAGCAGAACTCGTCAGGGTCTTTGTAGGTGGCTTGGAAGCCTTCGATGCCTTCTTCGCTGATGATGCCTTGCTGCACGAACAGCTCCAGGTAGCTGGCGAAAACGTGCCATTCCAGGTTCAGCTCATCAGCATTCACGAGCAGGCCGCCGAGGGGCACTTCCTGCTTGGCAAACACGAAAATGGGGTATTTGCTGAAGTCGCCCTTGCGAATCTGGGAAGAAGCTTCGAGCAGGGTGTCGGACACGACGACGAAATCCTTGGTGATGGTGCCGAGGTATTTGCCGTTGAGTTCGGGGTCGTTGAAGTAGTCCATAGGCGTAATTGAACTCGTTATTTAAACTGTCATCCTGAGCGTAGCGAAGGACCTTATCACGGGTGCGCCGCTTTCATGTTTGTAGGAAAAGCCACCCAGGATTATCAGTGGAAATTAATGCTTCTTTTTTAGCCCGGGTCCAGCCCTTCAGTTCTTTCTCGCGGGTAATGGCGGCACGTATGTCCATGTATTCTTCAAAATGCACCAGATTGTAGCAGAAATAGTGGCCGGCAAACGTGCCGTCCGAGCCTCGGTTTGCATAATGCTGAGCTAGGCGGTCAGCAAGGCTGTTGGTGACACCGATGTATAAAACCGTCTTGCCTGGATTAGTAGTGATGTACACGTATATAAGGCATGGCGACTGGGCTGGCGTGACAAGGTCCTTCGCTGCGCTCAGGATGACAGACGCTAAGTTGTTGGCAAGCGTGACTTACTTCAATTCCAGCGCCACCACGTTCTCCACGTGGTGCGTGTGGGGGAACATATCCACCGGCTGCACGCGGGTGACTTTATATGCGGCGTCAAGCATCTCTAAGTCGCGGGCCTGGGTGGCGGGGTTGCAGCTGATGTAGACGATGCGGGGCGCGCGCAGCTCCAGGAGGCGGGCCACTACGTCGGGGTGCATGCCGGCGCGGGGCGGGTCGGTGATGAGGACGTCGGGGCGGCCGTGGCGGGCGGTGAAGTCGGCGGTAAGAATGTCCTTCATGTCGCCGGCGTAGAACTCCGTGTTGGTGATGTTGTTGATTTCGGCGTTCACGTGGGCGTCGGCCACGGCCTGCTCCACGTACTCGACGCCGATGACGCGGCGGGCCTGGTGCGACACGAAGCTGGCGATGGTGCCGGCGCCGGTGTAGAGGTCGTACACCAATTCGTCGCCTTTCAGGTCGGCAAATTCGCGGGCCACCTTGTAGAGTTGGTGGGCGCCTTCGGAGTTGGTTTGGTAGAAGGACTTGGGGCCAATGCGGAAGCGCAGGCCTTCCATTTCTTCCTCGATGTAGGGCTTGCCGCGGTAGGTCACCACTTCCAGGTCGTGGAAGGTTTCGTTGCCCTTGCTATTGAGCACGTAGTTGAGCGAGGTAATGCCGGGGAACTTGGCGTAGAGGGCATCGAGCAGCGGCTCAATGGCCTCGTCGGCGTGGTAGCATTGCAGAATCACCATGAGCTCGCCGGTGGTTTCGGCAATGCGGATGATGAGGTTGCGCAGCAGGCCGGTTTGGCGCACGAGGTTGTTGAACGCCAGCTTGTGCTCGTGGGCGTAGTCGCGCACAAACAGGCGGATTTCGTTGCTCGGCTCGGGCTGCAGCCAGCAGTGCTCTACGTCGATAATCTTGTCGAAACGGGTGGGGGTGTGGAAGCCCAGCACCTCGCGGTTGTAGGTGCGGGTGTCGTCGTTTATCTGCTCGGTGGTCAGCCAGCCGTTGTCGCTAAATGTGTATTCGAGCTTGTTGCGGTAGTACGTGCGCTGCGGCGAGGAGAGGATGAAGGGAATTTCGGGCAGGGCCACTTTGCCGATGCGCGTGAGCTGGTCCACCACCTGCTGCTGCTTGTAGTGCAGCTGCGAATCGTAGGTGATGTGCTGCCACTTGCAGCCGCCGCACACGCCAAAGTGCTGGCAAAACGGGGTGGTACGCTTCTCGGAATAGGAGTGAAACTTCACCGGAACTGCTTCCAGAAAGCTCTTTTTGGCTTTGGTGACTTTGAGGTTCACTACGTCGCCGGGCGCCACTTGCGACACGAAAATAACGAGGTTCTCGACGCGGACAAGGCACTTGCCTTCGGCCACCATGTCCTGAATTTTAACGTTGCGGAGCAACTCCGCGGGTATGTTTTTGGCTCTGCTCATAAGGGGGGCAAAGGTAGACCACAGATTTAACGGATTTTGACGGATTAAAACGGATTTTTGTGGTTAAGCCCTTCGGCAAAAAGCAACAAGCACGTCCGCCTCGGCTTTGCGCCAGTTGCGCCGTGAGCAAGCGTTGGCCGGCTGAAAAGAGCCAAAAAAAGCCTCTTCTACACGAAGAGGCTTTTTTTGGCAAAACTCAAACTACTGCCAGTTCGGAACCACAAAAATCCGT
>DASVTG010000074.1:0-3041 GCA_036387695.1 Hymenobacter sp.
CCGGCTGGAAATCACGCCCACCACCGTGGACACCCGCGACTTGTTCCAGCACACGGCCAACAAGTACACGGCCGACTTCGCCGACGTGCAAGGCCAGGAAAACATCAAACGTGCGCTTGAAATCGCTGCGGCGGGCGGCCATAACGTGATAATGATAGGCCCACCCGGCGCCGGCAAAACCATGCTGGCCAAGCGCTTGCCGAGTATCTTGCCGCCGCTGAGCATGCAGGAAGCCTTGGAAACCACCAAGATTCACTCCGTGGCGGGCAAGCTGGCGGGCGGTGGGCTGCTGAGCACCCGGCCCTTCCGGGCACCCCACCACACCATATCGGACGTGGCGCTGGTGGGCGGTGGCAGCAACCCGCAGCCGGGCGAAATCTCGCTTTCGCACAACGGGGTGCTGTTTTTGGATGAGTTGCCGGAGTTTAAGCGGACGGTGCTGGAGGTGATGCGGCAGCCGCTGGAGGAACGTCGCGTCACCATTTCGCGGGCCAAAATAAGCATTGAATTCCCGGCTAACTTCATGCTCATAGCCAGCATGAACCCTTGTCCCTGTGGGTATTATAATCATCCGGAGAAAGAATGCGTGTGTGGCCCCGGCGTGGTGCAAAAGTATTTGAACAAAGTATCGGGCCCGTTACTTGACCGCATTGACTTGCACGTGGAAGTGACGCCGGTCACCTTCGACCAGATGACGGCCACGCGCAAAGCCGAAACCAGCGCCGAGATAATGCCGCGGGTGGACCAGGCCCGGCAGGTGCAGGAAACGCGCTTCAAGGACTACGCCGACATTCATTCCAACGCCATGATGCCGCCGCAAATGGTGAAGGACCTTTGCCAAATCAGCGAAGAGGGCCGCACGCTGCTGAAAACGGCCATGGAGCGCCTGGGCCTCTCGGCCCGCGCCTACGACCGGATTTTGAAAGTGGCCCGCACCATTGCCGACCTTGCGGGCACCGAAGAAATTCAGATTAACCACCTGGCCGAGGCCATTCAGTACCGCAGCCTCGACCGCGAAGGCTGGGCGGGGTAGGTCATTTAACAATCAACAATTATCATTTAACAAGCAGTATTTTTAGGCGTGGCACTAGGAACCTGGCGCATGATTGTTAAACGCTACTTATTAATTGTAGAATGAATCAGCTTCCGCTTTCGCTCGACTACATCCAGCAGGTGTTGGCCGAATATTTTGCCGACAAGCCCGTGCGGCGGGTCCAGGTGTTCGGCTCGTATGCGCGGGGCGAGGCCACGGCGGAGTCGGATTTGGACTTACTGTTGGAGATGGCGCAGCCCGTGGGCTGGGAGTATTTCAGCTACGCCGATGACTTGCAGGCCCGACTGGGAATTAAAGTAGACTTGGGCAGCGGCGTATCCGACTATATTTTTCGCTATATCGCCAAAGACCTCAAAACCTTGTATGAACCCAAGCAAAGGCAGACCGCGTGACCCTGACCGGGCCCGCCACATGCTGGAAGCGGCCCAGCTGATTATTGACTTCACCCAAGGACGCACTTTCCAGGATTTGCTTTCTGACGCTCTGTTCCGCTCGGCCGTAGAGCGGCAGTTTGAGATTTTGGGCGAAGCCAGTTCTCATATTTCCGCCGCCACGCAGGCTCTGTGGCCATCCATTGAGTGGGCCCGTATCAAGAACTTTCGCAACCTGCTGGCGCACGAGTATTTCCGCACCAATTACGCGGAGGTGTGGAACATTGCCCGCACGCTTCTTCCTGGCTTGTTGCCTACGCTAGAGAATCTATTTGCCGAGCTGGACCGCGAGTTCGGCCCCAATGCCGGTGTATAACTTCTTCGTCAAACCGTTACTTTTCAACATTGACGCCGAGCGCGCCCACCACCTGGTTTTCGACATCCTGCGCCGGGCCGCCCGGGTACCGGGCGCGAAAGCGCTGTTGCGGGGCTTGTACGACTAGCAGCACCCCAGCTTAGCACGGGAAGTTTCGGGTTGAAGTTTCCCAGTCCGGTGGGTTTGGCGGCGGGCTTTGATAAGAACGCCGCCAAGCCCACCGATGAGTTGGCCACGCTGGGCTTTGGCTTCATCGAAATCGGGACAGTAACGCCCCCAGGCCGGCAACCCGCAGCCGCGCCTGTTCCGCCTGCCGCAGGACGAGGCGCTGATGAGCAACATCAACAAAGCGCTGGTCAGGGCTTAACTACAGGTGTTTCGGGCTGGATTCGCACTTCCACCACTTGGCCGGCGGCAGCAAACTGGTGCCGCACGCGGCGGTGCCACCACATAATGAGCGGAAAGCCCAGGACCGAAGGCCACAAGAAATTGTAGGGGAAGGGGATGAATTTTAGGCTGGTGACCGAAAACGCCGACACCGCGGCGATATACGCCCCCAGGAACCCCGAGATATGGTTGAGCAGCCACTGCTCGCGGGCCCAGGTGCCGGCCCGTGCAAAGCCCCGCAATTGCCGGCCGGTGGACATGATGCCGATGGCTCCGAACGCCGCCGCCGGCACGTTGCGGGCCCCCACGCCATAAGCCAGCGTGCCCAGGAAAACGAGGAGCCCCAGCCCCGTGCTCACCCAGTCGAACAGCGTCGCTTTGCCGCTACGGGACAGCGACTTGAGGTACAGCGAGCGGTAGCCGAACCCCGCCAGGTAGAGGCTGAGAATGCCCGTCAGCAGCAGGAAGGTCATGCCGTAGTGGGCTGCGGCGAGGATGGCCGTTATGCCAGCCGTAAGCATGGCGCCGAAAAACACCTGGCCCCAGCGCCGGTGCCACGGCCCACCCTTGCGCACGGCCAAAGCAGCCGGCGCCATGAAAAAGCCGATAAAACCGGCGGTGATGTGGAGGTAGCGGTTGAACTGAAAGAACGTTTCCATGCAATGGGGCGCGGCTGAACATGAACCGCGGCCGAAAGATGGAGCCGACAGCCCGCTCCCAAGGCAATATTTTTACCCAAGCACCCAGCAGCGGCGACGGAGCAGCCAAACAAGCCTCCGCAGCGTTGCGGCGGTTTTGTGGGGCGGGTGGGCGGTGGCGCGAAGCGGTGCTGCGCGTTTCCGCGCCGGTATAG
>DASVTG010000075.1:0-4831 GCA_036387695.1 Hymenobacter sp.
CACCAGGCCGCCCTGGCCGATGCCCGTCGAAGACAGGTTGATAGCGGCCCCGTACACGTAGCTGCCCACGTTCTGGTTGGCTATCAGTCCGTAGCCCAAACGGACTTTCAGGTCACTGATTTGACTGATGTTCTTAAAGAATTCCTCGTTGCCCAGCTTCCAGGCCAGGGCGTAAGAGTGGGTCGTGACCCAGCGGTTTTCGGGCGCAAAATTGGCGGAGCCGTCGCGACGAAAGTTGCTGGTGAGTATGTATTTGTCAAAAAACCCCAGCGTGACGCGCCCGAAGTACGACTCCAGGGCCCAGTCGCCCCGGCCGCCGCTGTTGGTGTCGGTGGTTTCGTCGCCGGCGCTTATCGTGGTTATCGTGTTGGACGGGAACGCCCGGCGGCCCGCCGCCAGGCTCTGGAACCGACCCGAGCTGGCCTCGTGGCCGAACATGGCATTAACGTTGTGATATTTTTTAAATTGTCGGTTGTACGTCAAGTAGTTACGCACCGTCCAGCTCAGATTCCTGGTCGCGCTTTCGTACGCCGAATTGGGTTGGCTGGGGATGCCGTTCAACTCGTAGCTGGGAAAGAACTGCTGATAGTTAGCCATGTCGAAGTTGAGCGAGGCTTCGTTGCGCAGGGTGAAATCTTTGAGGAAATAAATCTCCCCGTAGACGTTGCCGAACACCTGGTTCCGGTCCGACTTGTTGGTGTTTAGCGTGGCCGCGAACACCGGGTTCGGGTTGTAGGTGTTGCCCACGGCAAGGCCCGTGGGGCCGCCAAAGCTGCCGTCCGGGTTGCGCACCGCGATGTCGGGCGTTTGCGTGATGGCCGACTTTACCAGGTCGTAGTTGGTGGAGTTGAGGTTCTCGTTGGTGTTGGACAGCTGCAGGCTAGTGCCGATTTTCAGGAACTTGGTCGTCTTATTGTCCAGGTTGAGGCGGGCCGAAGCCCGCCGGAAATCGGAACCCAGCGCAATGCCCTCCTGCTTGAAATACGAGCCCGACAGCAGGTACTGCGTGCGGTCGTCGCCGCCGCTGATGCGGGCGGTCGCGCTGTACATGGGCGCGGTGCGGAACAGCTCCTCCTGCCAGTCGGTGCCCTTGCCCAGGTACGCGGAGTTCAGCAGTTCCGGCTTGGTGGTGCCGCCCGTCGCGGCCTGCTTGGCCAGGGTGTAGTCCGTGAACTGCCGCAGGTCCATCAGGTCCAGCTTGCTGGGTATCTGCTGCAAGCCGTAGTAGGTTTCCACGGCCAGCTTGGGCGGGCCCGCCTTGCCCCGCTTGGTGGTGATAACCACCACGCCGTTGGACGCCTGCGCCCCGTAAATGGCCGTCGCCGAGGCGTCTTTCAGGATGTCAATGCTCTCGATTTCGTTGGGGTTGAGGCTGGACAGCGGGTTGCTGCCCGTGCCCACTTCGCCCCGGCCGGCGTAGGTCTGCGAACGGGAGTCGCGCTGGTTCGGCGGAATAATCACCCCGTCGATAACGTAGAGCGGCTCCTGGTCGCCGTTGAGGGTGCCAATGCCGCGAATCTGCACCGACACGCCGCCGCCGGGCTGGGCCGTGTTCTGGTTGACCACCACGCCGGGCACGCGGCCCTGCAACGCCTGGTCGACGGTGGTGGCCACGGTTTGCGAGATTTCCTTGGCCGACACCGACGAGATGGCGCCCGTCACGTCTTCGCGGCGCTGGGTGCCGTAGCCCACCACCACCACGTCGTTGAGTTGCTTCACGTCCACGCGCAGCACCACGTTGAGGGTGGTCGTTTGCTCCGAAACGGCAATTTCCTGCCCCATGAACCCGACGGAAGAAATCACCAGGGTGCCCGAGTTGCTGGGCAGGTTGAGGGAAAAAGCGCCCGACTCGGAGGTGGAAACGCCGATGGTGCTGCCTTTCAGCACCACCGTGACGCCGGGAATGCCGGCGCCTTTTTCATCGGCAACGCGCCCCGACACGGTGATGCCGGGCGCAGCCTGGGTTTGGGCCGCAACGGCCGAATGAGCCGCGGCGGGCGGCGCGGCGCACAACAAGGCCGCCGGCAGCAGGGCACTGGCCGCGGCTACGCGCAGGTGCCGAAGCGGACCGGGAATGATTATATTTTTTTTCATAGGAACGTGAAGGGTGGGGTTGATGAGAAGAAATGATGTGTCTGAGTGACTGACTTCGGCGGTGGGCCGTGGACCCGATGTGATGCGTACATTTTTTTAAGGTTAACTATTTAAGTGTGACATGCTTTATAGTTGGAGCACCTGCTGAAACTGGACGTGGCTGGCCGAGGAGCCCACCATCAGGTTGAGCGCGTCTTTTTCCAGCTCGAAGCGCTGCAGGCCTTCGTGCCAGTAGCGCAGGTCGGCGGCCCGCAGCGGGATGCGCACCGTGCGCTTTTCGCGGGGCTGCAGGGTGAGGCGCTGGAAACCTTTGAGCTCTTTGCGGGGCCGGGCCACCACCGAGCGCAAGTGGCTGACGTAGAGCTGCACCACCTCGTCGCCGGGGCGGGTGCCGGTGTTTTGCACGTCCACGCTCACCGTGAGCTCGCCGGCTTTGTTGAACCCGCGGCCGCTGAGCCGGAAATTGGAGTACCGGAACGTGGTGTAGCTCAGGCCAAACCCAAAGGGATAGAGCGGCTCGCCCTGGAAATACTGGTAGGTGCGGCCGTTGCGGATGTTGTAGTCCAGCATGGGCGGCAGCTGGTCCAGGGAGCGGGGCCAGGTTTGGGTGAGGCGGCCGCCGGGGTTGTAGTCGCCAAACAGCACGTCGGCCAGGGCGTTGCCCAATTCCTCGCTGTTCTGGGCCAGGTGCACAATGGCCGGCACGTTCTGCTGCGTCCAGGTGATGGCGTAGGGAAAGCTCGACACCAGCACCACCACGGTGTTGGGGTTGGCCCGGCGCACCTGCTTGATGAGCAGCTCGTCGGTGAGGGTGAGGGTTTTGCGGTCCACGGATTCCTTGCCTTCCGAGGCGTCGGGGCAAGTGGCCCAGCCGGCGTTGCAGGTGGGGTGGTTGCCCACCACCACCAGCACCACGTCGGCGGCCCGGGCGGCGTTCACGGCGCGGTTGTCCTGGTTGGTTTCTTCGTAGATGATTTTCACGCCTTCGCCCACCTTGGCCCGGATGCCGGCCAGCGGGCTCACCGTGTAGGGCGGCGTGCCGCTGTACCAGTCCAGCAGCACCTGGTCGGCGCGCGGGCCGATGACGGCCAGCGTTTTGAGCTTGCCTTTGTCGAGGGGCAGCAGGTTGCCCTCGTTTTTCAGCAGCACAATGGACTTCTGCGTGACCTTGCGGGCAATGGCCTTGTGCGCGTCCGAGAGCCAGGGTTCCGGCCCGTCCTTGATGGCGGCGTACTTGTTGGCCCCGGCCGGGTCGAGCAGGCCCAGCTTCAGCATCACCCGGAAATCGCCCCGAATGACCCGGTCGATGTCCTCTTCCGTGAGCAGCTTCTCCTTTAGCGCGCCGCGAATCGGGCCGGTGTAGTCGTCCAGAAACTGGTTGATGCCCATTTTCACGGCGGTGGCGGCGGCCCACACGCTGTCGGGGAAGTACTTGTGCTCTTTGTAAAGCAGCTTCAGCGCGCCGCCGTCGGTGCAGATGACGCCGTTCTGGCCCCACTGGTTCACGGTTACGTCGCGCAGCACCGGGCTCACCATCATCGGAATGCCGTTCCAGGCGTTGTAGGAGGCCATGTAGGCGCGGGAGCCGCCCTCCACGCCCATGCGAAACGGCACGGCGTAGTATTCGTGAAACAGGCGCTCGTCGAAGTTGGAACTGGTGCGCTCACGGCCCACCTCGTTGCTGTTGGCCAGGAAATGCTTCATCAGGGCGGCGGTCTGCCAGTAGGTGGGGTCGTCGCCCTGCAGGCCCTTTATCATGCCCGCCGCCATGGTGCCGTTGAAGAAGGGGTCTTCGCCGTAGCACTCTTCGGTGCGGCCCCAGCGCGGGTCGCGGCCCAGGTCGGCGTTGGGCGCCCGGATGACGAGGTTGCCGGTGGCGTATTTGGGGTTTTGCAGCACGTAGCGGGCCTCGTAGCCCTCCACGGCGCCCACTTGCCGCATCATTTCGGGGTCCCAGGTTTCGCCCAGGCCGTAGCCCTGCGGAAACTGGGTGGTGGGCACGTTTTTGCGGCGGTTCCAGTTGGCCGGGCCGCCCAGCGCCAGCCCGTGCAGGCCTTCGGAGTGCCCGGTGCCCACGATGCCCAGGCGCGGAATGCTGGGGTTGGTGCCCAGGCAGGTGATTTTTTCGTCCAGCGTCAGCAGCGACAGGATATTGTCGATGCGCTGCTCGGCCGGCAGCCGGGGGTTTTGGAACGGGTACTGAAACTGAGCGGCCGGGCGCAGCACGCCCCGCATGTTGTTGAAGGCCTGGCGGGGAACGTCGTTGTGGCGCCGGTACTTTAGCTCGCCGCCGCCGGTGGCGGGGTCGAATCGCGCCCGGCTGTCGGCCAGGTAGTAGGTGTTGGTGAAGCTGCGGAAGTCGTCGCTGATGTCTATCGGCACGTTCAGCGGCTTCATGCTTTGCAGCTGCGCCCGCACGGACCCGCCCAGCAGCAAGCCCGCACCGAGTAGCACTAGCTTCAACAGGCAACGGGATGGGGCGGTTCGCATGGACGGACTAGGCGGTTTAGGTATTGGTTAGCTGTTTATTACTTGTTCAAAGGCGCAGCTCCACTGCCGCCGAAATCAAACCACAGGCTGCCGCTGACGGGCGTGTAGTTCAGCATGACGTTGCGCTGGCTTTGCGGGCCCAGCGAGGCCGCCGGCTGAAACTTGGTGCCGATGGGCGCAATGGCCGTCAGAAAGCCCAGGTTACCTTCGGGAAAGGCTGAGGTCGTGTTTTCGTTCTGGGCCCCCA
>DASVTG010000076.1:0-9060 GCA_036387695.1 Hymenobacter sp.
GCAAGTCCGTCACCACCAACGACCTGGACGAGCTGCTGCGCAAAGAAAACAATGCCCAGAAACGCCAGGCCGTGTGGGAAGCCAGCAAGGCCATCGGCCCCACCCTGAAAGACGGCTTGCTGAACCTGCGCGACCTGCGCAACCAAACCGTGCAGGCCCTCGGCTATCCCGATTATTTCACCTACCAAGCCAGCGACTACGGCCTGACGCGGGACGAAATGATGGCGCTGGTGCGGAAAATCAACGCCGAGCTGCGCCCGCTCTACCGCGAGCTGCACACCTACGCCCGCTACGAGCTGGCCAAGAAATACCAGGCGAAGCAGGTTCCCGACTACCTGCCCGCCCACTGGCTGCCCAACCGCTGGGGCCAGGACTGGGGCTCGATGGTGGACGTAAAAGGCCTGAACCTGGACGCCGTGCTGGCCAAAAAGGGCCCCGAATGGCAAGTGAAGCAGGGCGAGCGGTTCTACCAAAGCCTGGGGTTCCCGGCGCTGCCGGCCTCGTTCTACGAGAAAAGCAGCCTGTACCCACTGCCCGCTGGCGCCGACTACAAAAAGAACAACCACGCCTCGGCCTGGCACATGGACTTGAACAACGACCTGCGCAGCCTGATGAGCGTGGAGGCCAACACCGAATGGTACGAAACCTCGCACCACGAGCTGGGCCACATTTTCTACTACCAGACCTACTCCAACCCCGACGTGCCGCCCCTGCTGCGCCAGGGCGCCAACCGCGCCTACCACGAAGCCATCGGCTCGATGATGGGCCTGGCGGCCAAGCAAAAGCCCTTTCTGGCTGGCCTGGGCCTGATTTCGCCCAACACCAAAACCGACCAGACCCAGCAGCTGCTCAAGGAAGCGCTGAGCTACGTGGTGTTCATTCCCTTCGCTTCGGGCGTGATGAGCGAGTGGGAAAACAGCTTCTACGCTGACAAGCTGCCCGCCGACCAGCTCAACGCCCGCTGGTGGGCGCTGTGCAAGCAGTACCAAGGCATGGTGCCGCCCACCACGCGCGGCGAAAACTACCTGGACCCCGCCACCAAAACGCACATCAACGACGACCCCGCGCAGTACTACGACTACGCGCTGAGCTACGTCATCCTGTTTCAGCTGCACGACCACATCGCCAAGAACATCCTGCACCAGGACCCCCGCGCCACCAACTACTACGGCAACCAGGAAGTGGGCAACTTCCTGCGCGACATCATGCGCCCCGGCGCCAGCCGCGACTGGCGCGTGGTGCTGAAGGAAAAGACCGGAGAAGACCTCTCCGCCCGCGCCATGGTCGACTATTTCCAGCCGCTAATGGCCTATTTGAAAGCTCAGAACAAAGGCCGTAAGTACACCATGTAACGCGTTTGGTTTAACACTGAAAAAGCCGGGCGAATTGTCCGGCTTTTCGTGCTTAGCACTCCGATTTTAGCAGGCATTCAGACGCCCGTGGTTGGTTTCCCATGGCTACGGTTGGCTTCAGCTCTTAGCGGCCCACCTGCTGCACCCATTCGCGTAGGGTCTCGAGCAGCACGGGCGAAACCACTGGGTCCGCGGTGCCGTCGGCAACGGCCAATTGCTCGGAGCTGGGCGTTTGAAACCAGTGGTTGACGCCCGGCAGGCGGCGGGTGGTCACTTTTTTATTGGCCCGGAGGCCTTTTTCCAAAGCAGCCAGGTTGACGGCGGCGTTGACTTCCGCGTCGTCCGTGCCGTTGAGCAAGAGCACTGGGCACTGCACGCCGGCCAAAGCCGGCCGGGGGTCAAACTTCAAATAAGCGCGGTACCAGGCCGTGGTGAGTTGCGCGGCACGGCTGCGGGCCAGGGCGGGGTCCTGGTCGGGGTAGCGCTGGCGCAGCATGTTCAGCACGATGGCCTGGGCCTGGTCACCGTCGGGATTTTGCTGCACGATTTCCAGCATCCCCCGCCGAAACTTGCTCTCCGCTTCCGCTCGCTTGCGCTCCTCGTTTTTGATTTTTAGGCGCTGCTGCGCCACGTAGGTTTCCACTTGGGCAGCGTTGGAACCCCTGGCGCGCAAGGCCTGTGCTTTGGTGAGCACGTCGGCCCAGGCTTGGCGGCGGGCAGCCCCGGCCCGTGCCGTATCAGCGGGGTTGACCACGGGCTCGGCCTGGCTGGCCAGCAAGTCCAGTCCCGCCAAGCCCGAGGCCGCCATGGCCACCACAAAGCTGGGGGGCACGGGCTGAGCCGCGGCCAGCAGGGCCACGTTGCCGCCCTCGCCGTGCCCAATCAGGCCCGTGCGGGCCGGGTCGAGGCTCGGCCGCACCCGCAGGTAGCCGAGGCCGGCTTGGGCGTCGCGCACCAAGTCGGCCGTAGTGGCCACGCTGCCGTTTCCGCCCGATTGGCCCACGCCTCGGTCGTCGAGCCGCAGCACGGCAATGCCTTGCCGGGCCAGCGAGGCCGCCACGTCCGCAAACAGGCGGTATTTGCCCTGGCGCTCGTCGCGGTCCTGGCTGCCCATGTCGGTGAGCAGCAAAGCCGCCGGGAACGGCCCGGTTCCGTCCGGAATGCTCAGCGTGCCGGCCAGTTTCACGCCGCCGCTGGTCACGGCCACTTGTTCGGTGTGGTAGGTGGTGGCCCGCACCGGGGCCGTGCGGCTGGCTACGCCCAGCCCGGCGGCCCCGTCGGCGTAGCGGCGCAACGTCAGCGGCACCCGCAACCCGGGCTGGGCCCACACGCCGCGCAGCTCTTCGCCGTCGGCGGTCCGCACACAAGAATAGCGGCAATCCGCCGTAGAGGAATAAAACACCAGCGTGTCGCCCCGAAAAGTGAGCGACATGGGGGTCCGCGTGAACCGCTTGGCTTGCAAATCGAGCGTGGCAATGAGCTTGTTAGCCCCCGGCTGGATGATGTTGATTTGGAGTGGCAGCGTCCCGCCCGGAATGGACAAGGGCCCTTTCCAGGTGCCGGCCAGCGTGCCGGGCTGGCGCGCCTGGGCCACGGTATCGGCGCTCGTTTTCGCAGCAGCGGCTGGGCTCTGGGCCAGTGCCCAGCCTGGCAGCAGGCAGGCGCCCAGCACCCACATTCCGGCGCCGCGGGACATCATATGTTGCATGTTGTTTTTGTGCCAATCGGCTTATCCCGCCAGTTGAGACAAAGCATTTCTTTGATTTTTTTTGTCGTTGATGAAAGCGCCAACGGCCGGCTAAGGCAGCAACACCCGGTCAATCACGTGCACCACGCCGTTGGTGCACAGCACGTCGGGAATTACCATGTTGGCTGCGTTGGTGCCGTTGCCGCCGCCTTTCACGGTCAGCACTCCGTTATTGAAGGCCCCGAGGACCACCGGTGCGCCCCCGGCCGAGGCCACCGTGGCGTTTTCGGGCAATTCTGAAGTGAACCGGCCGCCCTGTGCGCCGCCTATTGCGTGGTTAAGCAACACCGCCCTTACGGTAGCGACGGGCAGCTTGCGAATGTCGCTGGGCTGGTTCAAAGGAACATTCAGTATCACTCCCAAATCCTTGAATGCCTGGTCGGTAGGTGCAAACACCGTGAACGGACCAGCGCCCTCAAGCGTCGTCTTCAAATCGGCGTAAATCACCGCTTCCACCAGAAAGGTTAGTTCCGGCTTAACGAACACCTGCGCATTTTGCAGGGCCTGGGCCGACTGCACCACGTTGCCGCCGGTGGCCAGCAACACTTTGTCGATGGGGTGAATGAGGCCGTTGGCGGCCGCCACGTCGGTGCCCAAAATCTTAGAGCCGTTCACGTACAAGTCGCCGTTGGCGCGCCTGATGATGCGGCGCTGGGGCCCCAGGGCCGAGGCCGAAGTGCTGGCCGGGGCAAGCGCGCTGGCGGGCAGTGTGCCGCTGAACACGTGGTAAAACAAGGTGTTGCGCAAAAACGGCTGTTGCAGCGCCGTCAGGTCCTGCGCTGTGTTGAGGCCGAGCCGAGCGAACGCTTCGTTGGTGGGCGCAAACACGGTGAAGTTGCCGCCGCTTTGCGGGTCGGCGTTTTTATTGCCCAGCAGCACGGCCACGTCGCCGCGCACGGCGGCGTCTTCCAGCGTCTGGAAATCGGGATTCGACACCGCAATGTTGGTAATGGAGCGGTCCACCTCGCTGTTTTTCGCGCAGCTTCCAAACGTCAGCAACCCAACAGCCAGTACACCTATTTTCAGCGTAATATTATTTTTCATCGGGTACACTATGTGGTTTATCAAGCCAATTTCCGCATCCAGACCAAACCATTGAATACAAACGGATTTGACGGGCCTAAGGATTGCGCTAAGATAAATCCATTTTGTCAAACTCGTCCGTAAATTGCGGGCACTGGCGCCTAAGCTTAGTCCTTTTTATGCTGGCTCGCGAAGCAACCAGAAGCAATGTAATCTAGAGTAATTGCCATTTATGAAAAACGTCTCCTCTCTCTTTGTTGGCACCTTATTGCTGGCTGGCACCGTGGGCTCTGCGCAAGCCCAATCCAACGTTAGCGGCTTCATGGCGGGCAAGGGGCACGGCTCGGTGGTGCTTTCGGGGACGACCGAGCGCTACGACGACGTGTACCTCGCTCCCGACAAAATTGAGGGCGTGCCCATTTTCCAGGAAGTGCGCGTCAACTCCCTCAACCTGTACGCCACCTATGGCCTCACCGACAAGATTGACGCCATCCTGAGCGTGCCCTACATTCAGTCGAAAGGCAAAGCGGCCGGCACCGTCATCAACGACCTGGACGCCCTGTACGCCACGGCGGGCTACACCAACGTCCGGCAGGGCCTGCAGGACGTCGCGGCCAGCCTCAAGTTCAAGAGCTACACGGTGGAGCTGGGCGGCAGCATCCTGGATTTGCTGGGCGTGGTGAGCTTCAGCACCCCCCTCAGCAACTACCAGACGAACACCGGCTACGGCTACATCATTGCCATCGGCAACCGCGCCACCAAGTACACGGCGGCCGGCGTGGCCCACCTCAAAACCAGTTCGGGCGTGTTTGCCACCGGCCAAGTGGGCTACAGCCTGCGCACCGGGCAGGTGCCCCACGCCGTGGTGGGCGAAGTGAAAGTGGGGTACGCCGGCCCCAAAACCTACGTCGAAGGCTCGGCCTCTTTCCAGGAATCGAACGGCGGCACCGACATCTCGCAACTCGGCTTCAACGGCTTTTTCCCTTCCACCCGCGTCAACTACCTCCGGCTGGGCGCCAGCGCCTACCGGCCGCTGGCCAACGGCTTCGGCGTGGTGCTGGGCGCCAACGCCTACGTGGCCGGACGCAACATTGGCAAAGCGACGGGCTTTTCGGGCGGCGTTTCCTATAATTTTTAGCTCGCCACAAAAGCCGAAGAGTTACTTATGTGTGCATAAAAAAAGCCGGCATCAGCCGGCTTTTTTGTTTTACCCTCAAGGGTGATTTAATAGTTGGATTCTGCGCTGGGCAGGTCAATCAAAATGAACTGCGCGTCTTTCGACGCCCGGATTTGCACCACGTCGTCGTTGGTCATGCGGGCTTGGTCGTTGGGCCCAAGCTCGGTGCCGTTGACGAAAATCGAGCCTTCCTTTACGTAGATGAACGTGAGGCGAATGGGGAACGTCTTGAATTCGATTTCCTTGTCCTCGCTCAGGTTGGCCCAGTATACGGTGCTGTTCGAATTCATGTACACCACGTCTTCGAGCACCCGTTGGCCGGTCACCAGGGGCACCAGCTCGTTCTTGTTGCCGCTGGTGAAGCCCAGGTCTTTCTGCTCGTAGCTGGGGGCCAGGCCCTTTTGGCCCGGCATGAACCACAGCTGGTACAGGTGCAGGGGCTTGTCTTGGCGGTTGAATTCGGAATGGGCCAAGCCGGTGCCGGCAGTCATGCGCTGCACTTCGCCGGCCTTGATGGTGGTTTTGTTGCCCATCGTGTCCTGGTGCGTGATTTCACCGTCAAGCACCAGCGTCACTATCTCCATTTCGGAGTGCGGGTGCTGCGGGAAACCCGACTGCGGCGCTACGCTGTCGTCGTTGAAGACCCGCAGGGGGCCGAAGTGCATGTTGTCGCGGTCGAAGTAGTCGGCGAACGAAAATAAAAAGTAGCTGCTGAGCCACGACGCGGGAGCTGCGTGGTAGCGGTCGGCGGCGGAAATGTACTTGAGCATGAGCGGAACAATAGAAGTTGGCGTGCTCCGCATACGCGGCGGCGCTTGTTGCGGTTGGCGCCCCCCAAAAAAGCAGAGCCCTCCCGTGGGCACGGAAGGGCTCGCGAAAAGAACCGAAGGCAGGTTCAGCTACGCTTTTTTGAGCAGCGCAACTTGCTGTTGCAGGTCGAGCACGAGGCTGGCCACTCGCTCCAACGACAACTCCGCAATGGGGAACGTGCTGCTGATGTAGCTCTTGGCTTCCCAGATTTCCAGCACATCGTCCACGTTGATGTCGTAGGGCGAAAAGTGGGGGTTGTCGGAGTGCAGCACCAGCATGGCGTTGGAACGCACCTTGTTGAAGACGCGCTTGAACACGATGCCGTCTTTGCTGCTCACCACGATGCAGGGCGTGCCGTCCTTCACGGAAGCCCAGTCTTCCACGTAGCGGCCCACGATGACCGTGCCGCTGGCAATGGGCAGCATGGAATCGCCGGCAATCTCGAAGGCGCGGTACGTGCCCGTTTGCGAGAGCATGGGCAGCCGGAACTTGGGCAATACTTCCAGGTACTCGCGGTCGGCGTAGCCGTTGAGGTAGCCGGCGGCGGCTTTCTGGGGCACCAGCTCAATGTTCTCGTTCTGGTCCTGGTCCACGGTAAAGGCCAGCACGCGGAGTTTGCCACCGGCGGGCGTGGGCGGCTCGGGGTTGTCGTCGTTGTCCGGGGCCGAGGGGTCGGCGGCGGGCAGCGAGCCAATGATTTTGGTATTTTTCTTTTTGCTGAAGTCGGTGGTCACCAACTGGTCGAGCGTGATGCCGAAGAGGCGGGCCATGTTGACGAGCGTGGCGAGGCGGGGTTCGGCACGGCCTTCTTCGTAGGCGCCCACCAAAGAGCGTTTGATGCCGAGCTTGTCGGCCATCTGGGCCTGCGTGAGGGCGAGCTCGCGCCGGCAAAACTTGAGGTTGGTATTAATCATCGGGAGGAGCAGCCGCCGGGAATGGCGTTGATTTCAACGCGAATTCGGCTGGTGAAGTTAGCAACGCAAGTGCGAAGTTACTAATTCACTTAGTTAATAATTTTCTGCCCACCACTTTAGCGTTGAGCTGCTTGTTTTTACATACCCGAATCCGGGTACTTTCGGCGGAAATCCTCGCCTGAGCGTATTCAATCGGGCCGCAACGCGCAAATAAAAAGCCCGCCGTGATTCACGGCGGGCTTTTTATTCTAAGGATTTATTGTCCTCGCAGGCGCTTGTGGTAGAGCGCGGCCATGCGCAGTTGGAAGTAGTCGTACTTCTCGCGCAGGTGGTCGAACAGGTCGCGCAGCGTGGGCTCGCCCCCAAGCTGGGCCCGGGCGGTGAGGATTTCGGCCAGTTCCGCGTCGCTCACAAAATCGTGGATGCGCAGCTCGCGGCCCTTGGCGTAGGCGTTGTAGAGGTGCGTTTTCACGGTGCTCAGGGCTAGGCCGCGGCGCTCGGCAATGTCCTCAGGCGTGAGGCCCATCTGATGAAACTGAATGGAGGCGTCCTCGGAGTCGCTCACGGGCTTTTCGGCCGCAGGCGCGGCGGCCACGGCCATGCGCGGGCGCGGCTCGCTGAACATGTTGTCCGAGTCGGAGGGCACGTACTGCCCGCCGCCGTGCTCCAGGATGAGCTTGATGAAGGCTTCGCCGTAGGTCTCGAATTTCTTCATGCCCACGCCCGAAACGCCCAGCATGCCCACGCGGCTGACGGGCCGTTCGGCGGCCATTTCCTGCAGCGTCGCGTCCGAAAACACCACGTAGGGCGGCACGCCCTGCTCGTCGGCAATGGCCTTGCGGAGCTTGCGCAGTTTTTCAAACAGCTGCGCCTCGGGCGTGCCAACGGTGGCCGTGGTGGCTGCGGCTTTTTTGCCGGCGCGGGAAGGCTTTTCGGCTTTCTCCGAGGGCTGGAATTTCTTGAGCGGCAGCGTGAGCTGGCCTTTCAGCACCTGGTGGCCACGCTCGGTGATTTTCAGGGCGTAGCCTTCCTCGTAGGCGATGTAGAACAGGCCGTCGTTCAGCATCTGGTGGATGTAGCTGTACCAGTCCAGATACGGCAGGTCGTTGCCGGCGCCGTAGGTCTTGATTTGGTCGTAGCCGCCTTGCAGCACGGCTTGGTTGCGCATGCCACGCAGGATGTCAATCAGCAAGTTAATGGCCACTTTCTCGCGGCTGCGGAACACGGCTGAGAGGGCTTTTTGGGCAATGAGGGTGCCGTCGAACGTGGTGGGCGGGTTGCGGCAGATGTCGCAGTTGTTGCAGTCTTCGCCCAGAGTTTCGGAGAAGTAGTTGAGCAGGATTTTGCGGCGGCAGCTGGCGGCTTCCGCGAACTGCTGCATGCGCTCGAGCTTGGCGGTGTTGAGCTGGGCCTGGCGCGCGGGCACGTCCTTGGTCACCATCTCGCGCATCTGCATCACGTCGGCGAAGCTGTAGAACAGGATGGCGGTGCTGGGCGCGCCGTCGCGGCCGGCGCGGCCGATTTCCTGGTAGTAGCCCTCGATGTTTTTGGGGAGATTGTAGTGCATTACCCAGCGCACGTTGCTCTTGTCGATGCCCATGCCGAAAGCAATGGTAGCCACAATCACCTGGATATCATCCTGCAGAAAAGCCTCCTGGGCCTTGCTGCGCTGCAAGGGCGTGAGGCCGGCGTGGTAGTGCGCGGCCTTGATACCCTTGGCAATGAGCTTTTGGGAAATGGTTTCGCAGGTTTTGCGCGACAGGCAGTAGATGATGCCGGGGTCTTGCGGGTTGCGGGTTATGTAGTCGAGCATGGAGCCCACCCGGTCCTGGCCGCCGCGCACAATCAGGTTGATGTTGGGCCGGTCGAAGCTGGACAGGAACACCCGGGGCTCAGTCAGGTTGAGCTGGGTTTTGATGTCGCGCTGCGTGAGGCGGTCGGCCGTGGCCGTGAGGGCGATGATGGGCGTGCCGGGAAAGTGCGTCCGCAATGCACCCAGCTGGGTGTATTCGGGCCGGAAATCGTGGCCCCAGCTCG
>DASVTG010000077.1:0-6803 GCA_036387695.1 Hymenobacter sp.
CCGTGGCTCCGCCCCTGGGCGGGCCCCGCGACCGCACGCCCCCGAGCCGCATTGCCAGCTCGCCCGACAGCGCCGCCCGCAACGTAAAGCAGCGGTTTGTTCGGCTGGAATTTTCCGAGCCCGTCGTCACCAAAGACCTGAGCAAAAACCTGCTCATCACGCCTCAGCTGGCCACCGACAACCCCTACAAGCTGCGCGAAGACCGCAACTCCATCACCCTGCTGTTCGAGAAACCGCTGGACGAAAACACCACCTACAGCTTCAATTTTCGGGAAGGCGTGGTGGACATCACCGAAGGCCTGCCGGCCAAAAACGCTTCCCTCAGCTTCAGCACCGGCGCCGTGCTCGACTCCGGCAAAGTGAGCGGCGTGGTCACCGACGTGCTCACGGCCAAGCCCATTGCCGAAGCCAGCGTGGGCTTGTACCGCGAAGCCGACACGGCCGGGGTGCGGCGCGGCCGGCCCTACTACACTGTGGCCACCGACAAGGACGGCAAATTCAGCCTGGGTTTTCTGAAGGCCGGGCCTTACAAGATTTACGCCGTGGCCGATAAAAACGGCAACGGCCGCTACGACGAGGGCGAAAAAATTGCCTACCTGCCCGCGCCCATCGCCATTGCCGGCAGCACGGGTACCCCCGTGGCCCTCGTGCTCACCCAGCCCGACCGACGCCCGCCGCTGCTCACCACCCGCACGCCCAGCACCACGCAGCTGCGCCTGGGGTTCAACGAAGGGGTGCAATCGGCCGCGTTGGCGCCGCTCGGGGGCACGGCGTCGCCGGCGGCCGTGGCCGAAGCGGTGCAAATTGTGGAGCGGGGCAGGGGCCTTATCCTGTTCAAAACCCCGGAAGTGGGCGATGGCCGCTACCTGCTCACCAGCACCGACAGCACCGGCAACGTGGGCCGCGACACCTTGCAGGTGAAGTTTCCGGTGCCGCCGGCCACCGCCAAAAAAACCGCCGCGGCGCCGCCCTTGTATTCAGTGGAGGGCAGCCCGCGGGCGGTGTACCCCGAGGGCCAGGTCAAGTTCCAGTTTGTGGTGCCGGTGCGGGTGGCGGCCGGCAAGCCGTTTGGCACGCTCATCGAGGATTCGACCAAGCAGCGCCCGTTGCGCCTGCCCGCCGACGGCACGCTCAGCCCCGACCGCACGCAACTCGCCGTTCGCTTCAAATCCAAGGCCCAGAACCGGCTGGAAATTGTGCTCGACAGCACGGCCATTACCGCCATTACGGCCCAGCAGCTGCGCTTGCGGCCGCTGCGCCTGAGCATCAGCGAGCAGGACGTGTCCACGAGCTTGTCCGGCTCCATCACCACCAAGGAGAAAAGCTACGAGGTGCAACTGCTCGACGACAAGCTGCAGGTCGTTTCCAGCTTGAGTTCCCCCAAGGGCACCTACACTTTCTCCGACATGTCCCCCGGCATTTACCGCCTGCGCGTGCTGATTGACAGCGACGGCGACGGCCGCTGGCGCAACGGCGACCCCAACCTGCTGCTGCCGCCCGAGCCCGTTTACCTGAACCCCAAGCCCCAGCAGGTGCGGGCTGGCTTCGACATCGTGGAGCCGCTTACGTTCTAAGTCGCCCGGAGGTAATCCGCCTGCAAGCCCATTACACAGAAGCCCGAGGGGCCGGCACTAATCGTTGAGACGATGGTGCCGGCCCCGTCGGGCTTTTTAGGCTTTCAGCTACCCGGCAGCTCGGCAAAACGGGCTCATTCATCCTCAATCGTGGATAACTATTCGGCCAATCCAGTTACTGAGGGCCTTTTTCGATGGTAATCCACCGCTTTTCCACCAGCTTTTCCACATCGATTTGGCCTTCTTCCGAATTTAGGGGATAACCTGGGGGAAATGTGAACGGAGCGCGGGGATAAGTGGGGCACAAGTTTTTTTGGTGGTTCCGTGGGCCACACAGGGGTAAATGAGCGGGGATAACCGTGGATAACTTCCCCACCCCAGAAGGCCTTCCCACACCGCCTTTTTCTGGGGGATAGCCATAATGTGGACAGCACCTCCCAATGTTGAAAAACCAACTAAATAACTGATAAGCAACAAACTATTTTCCACAATGCCGGTGGATAGCGAGTGGATAAGAACCTGGTTACCCCCATGTTTTCCACGCTGGGGATAACCTTCTGAGCTTATCCACTTATCAACTGACCTAATGAGTGGAAACAAAGAAGGGTTTTTTAAAAAATGATTTAACAAAAATTTAAGGTTGGGGAAAACTCAACTCAAGGGTTCGTCTTGCGAGTTCAGCGCTTTGCCCTGACTCAGGAATTTGGTCCTCGCTCAGGCGTTTTGTTCCAGACCCAAAAGCTTGGGTGCTCCGCGTGTGGAAAAAACTTGCCGCGTGAAAAAAGAGCCATAGCCGCACTGGCGCGTTTCCAATCGTGGTGGACAACCGGGCCGGTTATCCCCAAGCTGGCCGGTTTCCGTATAGCGGCCGATGCCGTTCGACTACACCCTCGATTTCCACACCGTGGACTTCCGCCAGCACCCCGAGCTTTATCGCGTGGGCCGGGGCGAGCAAGGCGTGCTGCTGGTGCAGCCCTACAAGGGCGAAATCCTGCCCCACTGGCGCTTCAAAGACGCCGCGGCAGCCACCGAGTCGTCTAAGACAATTTACGGGCTGTTTGAGGCTTATTTGAAGGCCCATGACTTTGTGGGCGCCGACATGGCCCGAAAATTCATCCAGATGGGTTTCACCCGGGCCCGGCGCTACGCCAACCACCGCGGCGGCAAGAAGTACGCCGGCCCCGTGCCCGACGACAAAAAAGGCCAGAGCGGCGCCCACGGCCGCGCCGAACTCCCCCGCACCGACCAGCCCGATGTGGATAAAGTGGAAGCTGCCGCCATTTTCAAGCGCAAGTGGGACCAGGCCAAAGTGCACCCCGAGTACCTGCGCCAGAAAGAAGCCTTTATCGAAAAATACGGAAAGTGAGGTTTCAATGATTACTGGTTAATGGTTAACGGTTAGTGGGTAAGTGAAATCCCGCGCCCCCGACTGCCCGCATTCCGCAGCAGCCACCAAAGTCCACTGACCATTATTCATTAACCGCTAACCGCTAAGAACCTACCTTTGCCACTACCCTTTACCCCCATCCCCATGAGCACCACCCAACCCTCCAGCATCGAGGAAAACGAAATTATACTGGGCACCGGCATGGGCCCCTTGCGCTTCGGCGCCACCATGGACGAGGTACGCACCCTCGTGGGCGAGCCCGAAGAAATTGAGGAATCCGATGACGACGACGACTTCGAGCACCAGGCCTGGAACTACCACGAAGACGACTACCTGCTGTCGCTCTACTTCGACCGCGAAGACGACTTCCGCCTGAGCTGCATCGAAACCGACAACCCCAGCATGCGCCTGTTCGGCGAGGCCATCTTCGGCCAGAGCGTGGAGCAGGTGAAGGTCCTCATGCAGCGCCACAACCAGCCCGAGCCCGAGCTTGAAACGATGGAAGAAGGAGCGGTGCGCCTCTCCTACGAGAAGTCGATGATAGACCTGTACTTCGAAGAAGGCGAGCTGCAATTCGTGAACTTCGGCGTTTTCATCAACGACGACATGGAAGTGCAGTGGCCCAAGTAAGGCCGGTTTATCCACATTTCCACCCGTTTTTACTGTGGATAAGTGGATAAGTCACTAAAATAGGTGCGGTTATCCCCGTTTTCCGTCGATTGAGTAGCAAAGCGCTGGCTTGCTAACCAGTGCCAAATAAAAAGGCTGTCTCTACTGAGAGACAGCCTTTTTGCGTTTTAGCGCCCGCCCGAATTACCCCAGCACGGCGCGGAACAGCAGGAACAGCAGGCCCGACAGCACCATGGTGACGGGGAGCGTGAGCACCCAGGCCAGGGCAATGCTGCGGACCATGCCGGGGTTGATGTTCTTCACGCCGCGGCTGGCCACCATGGAGCCCGCAATGGACGAAGTGAGCACGTGCGTGGTGGAAGAGGGCAGGTTGAGCTGCGTGCTGATGCCAATCATGGCCGCGGCCACCAGCTCGGAAGAGGCGCCTTGCGCGTAGCTCAGGTGCTCCTTGCCGATGCGCTCGCCGATGGTTTTCACGATGCGCTGCCAGCCTATCATGGTGCCACAGGCCAGGGAGAGGCTCACCATCAGCAGCACCCACCAGGGGGCGTAATCGGTGAAGGTTTTCATTTCGTTCGCGGCCTCGTCGTAGGCCATGCGGTCTTGGGTGCTGAGGCTGAGGTTGGGCGAGGCCAGCAGCTTTTTGGCGCGGTTGGCGAGCAGCAGCACGTCGCGGCGAATTTCAAAGCGCGTTTGTTGGGGCAGCTCGTTGATGTTGGTTTTGCCGGCGAAGATGCGGTCGAGGTCGGCGGTTTCGGCCTGCATTTCGGTCAGGTTCTTTTGGTCGGCGGGGCTGAGTTCGGCACGGTTCACGCGGCTCATCACCTGCTCCACCCTGCCCAGCGAGTTTCGCAGGTCGAGGGGATTCTTGGTTTCGTCGAGCGCAAACCGGAAAGGCACGATGCCGATGAGAATGAGCATCACTAGGCCCACGCCCTTCTGCCCGTCGTTGGAACCGTGAAAAAAGCTCACCAGCGTGCAGGTGACGATGAGCAGCAGCCGAATCCAGAGGGGCGGGGGCTTGCGCTTGTGCGGCTCTTTGAAAATGGCCTTGCTCGGGCTGAACCGCTTGAACAGAAACATCATGCCAATGGTGAGCGCAAAGCCCAGCAGCGGCCCCACCAGCAGGGCAATGCCCGTTTCGCCGGCCTTGGACCAGTTCACGGCCGTGCCGCGCGACTCGGGCAGCAGCGAAAACGCTATGCCCACGCCCAGAATGGAGCCGATGAGGGCGTGCGAGCTCGACGCCGGAATGCCGTAGTACCACGTGCCGATGTTCCAAATGATGGCGGCCAGAATGAGGGCCCCGACCATGGCAATGCCGTGGTACACGTTGGCGTCGACCAGGCTTTCGACCGGCAGCAGGTACACGATGCCCATGGCCACGCCGATGCCGCCGGCAAACACGCCGATGAAGTTCCAAAAAGCCGACCATACCACCGCCACCCAGGGCCGCAGCGCGTTGGTGTAAATAACCGTCGCCACGGCATTGGCTGTGTCGTGGAAACCATTAACGAACTCGAACGCGCAGGCGGCCAGCAGGCACACGATGAGAAGCAGCAGCACGTGAGGTTCTAAACCAAACATAAACAGGGAATTGGTGGGATTATTTGTTGAATCATAGGTCAAAGGTAGGGAGGTTGCCCACAGACGCTATGTTACCGAATTGTGACCGCAGATTTTAACGGATTTGACGGATAAGAACGGATGCGAGCTTGAACGAGCTTTTTGTTCGCAAGTTGGGGCCGTGCCCGCGACGCCTTTATGTGAAAGTAGTATTGTTTACAATATACTGTAGGAGTGATGGTTACATAATCGAATCCGTTCTTATCCGTCAAATCCGTTAAAATCTGCGGTTTATCTTTGTGGGCATGAACCCAGCACTCGAAACCACCCAGCTCAAGGACATAGTGGCCCACGCCAAGGAATACGGCTTCGTGTTCCAGTCATCGGAAATCTACGACGGCCTGGCCGCCGTGTACGACTACGGCCCCAATGGCGTGGAGCTTAAAAACAACCTCAAGCGCCTGTGGTGGGACGCCATGACCCAGCTGCACGGCAACGTGGTGGGCCTCGACGCGGCCATTTTCATGGACCCGCGCACCTGGGAAGCCAGCGGCCACATCGCCGGGTTCAACGACCCGCTGATTGACAACCTCGACAGCAAGAAGCGCTACCGCGCCGACGTGCTGCTGGAGGAAAAAGCCGCCGAGTACGAAAACGCCGGCGACCCCGCCCGCGGCGCCGCCCTCACCGCCGAGATGGGCCGCTTGCTGACGGCCAATGACCTCGCCGGCGTGCGTCAGCTCATCATCGACGAGAAAATCAAGTGCCCCGTATCCGGCACCGGCAACTGGACCGAGGTGCGCCAGTTCAACCTGATGTTCTCGACCCAGGGCTCGGCCGTGGATTCGGATGCGCCGCCCGTGTACCTGCGCCCCGAAACGGCCCAGGGTATTTTCGTGAACTTCCTGAACGTGCAGAAGTCCGCTCGCATGAAGATTCCCTTTGGCATTGCCCAAATCGGCAAGGCGTTTCGGAATGAGATTGTGGCCCGGCAGTTCATTTTCCGGATGCGGGAGTTTGAGCAGATGGAAATGCAATTCTTCGTTCGCCCCGGCACCGAAGGCGAGTGGTACGACACCTGGAAAGCCGCCCGCCGCCGCTTCCACGAAGCCATCGGCCTGCCGGCCGAGAAGCTGCGCTTCCACGACCACGACAAGCTGGCCCACTACGCCAAGGCCGCCGTCGACATCGAGTTTGAGTTTCCCTTCGGCTTCAAGGAAATCGAAGGCATTCACTCGCGCTCCGACTTCGACCTGACCCAGCACCAGAACCTGAGCCGCAAAAAGCAGCAGTACTTCGACGCTGATATTGACCCTGCCACGGGCAAGGCCTACGGCAACTACGTGCCCTTCGTGGTGGAAACCTCGGTGGGCGCCGACCGCCTGTTCCTGGCCACGCTCTGCAACGCCTTTCAGGAAGAAACCATCACGGAAGGAGAGGGCGAGGCCCAACAAACCAAAACCCGCACTTTCCTGAAGCTGCACCCGGCCGTGGCCCCGGTGAAGGCCGCCATCTTCCCGCTCGTCCGCAAAGACGGCATGCCCGAGAAGGCCCAGGAAATCTTCGACGCGCTGAAGTACGACTTCCGCTTGGTAATGGAAGAGCGTGATGCCATCGGCAAGCGCTACACCCGCCAGGACCTCATC
>DASVTG010000078.1:0-11952 GCA_036387695.1 Hymenobacter sp.
CCCTCTCCGTCGAAACCGACGAGCGCGTGCGCCACGCCCGCGTGTTTGTGCAAAGCGAGCAGCAGCGCATCGAACAGCGCAAAAGCCCGGCCGCCGTATACGATGCCGACTGAGCCGGGCCGCGGGCGTGCCCGTTGATGAGGGCGGACCGCAGCAAATGTAGCCCAGCCGGCCGACGCGGAAAGCGGCTGGTTGCGGGTGAGCACGCCCTACTCCGGCGACGGCAAGGGGCAGCTGTTCACGCCCGAGGTGGGCTCGCAGGTGCTTATTGGCTACGAGCACGGCCTGGCCGAGTTCCCCGTGGCCCTGGGCAACCTGTTCCACCCCCAGAACAAGCAGAACAAGGCCTACAGCCCGCCCAGCAACCACCTCAAGGGCCTGCAGACGGCCGGCGGCAACAAGTTCGTGATGAGCGAGGTGGCGGGGGCGCAGACGATTCTGCTGTCCAATTCCAACAACAAGGACACCGCCATTTTGGTCAGCTTCAAGGGCGATGGCAGCATCACCATCAAGACCAATGGGCCCATCAACTTGGTATCCGGCGACACCATTACCCTGGAAGCAACTAAGAACATTGAATTACGGGCCGGCGAGGACATCACTATCGCCGCCCAGAAGAATATCTCGGTAGCCGCTCGGGAAGAAAGCATCACGGTGAAAGCGCAAAAAGAACTGCAGCTCACCGCCGTCAGCGATGACTTGACGCTGGAGGCCGCGAGCAAAAAGGTGGTAACCAAAGCGGTTGATAATATCGAAATTATCTCCTCAGGGGTAGTAAAAGTGAGTGGGCAGGACGTCAAGCTCAACAACCCCGGGTAGCGCCATGACCTTGCCCCACGCCACTACTCCACTGCCGTCCGTGGCGGGTGCTCCTTCCATCCGCCAAACTGAGAAGCGCCCGCACCCCGAAGGCCACGCTTTGCCCGTACGGCTGGCTTTGCAGGGCACGGCACCCGCAGGGCTGCGCTACGCGCTGACCTGCTATTGGGAAGCGCGCCACGCGGGCCGCGTGCAACGCACCACGCTGGAAAAAGAACTGACCCTGCATTACTTGCCGGTTAGTGCCGAACGGGCCCGGCTCACGTACTTGGAGGCCCCGCCCGTGCTGCGCAAGCCCGACCTCTCGGCTTTCGAGAAAGCCGTGTTGCTGCTGGCATCGCTCTACCAGCACCTGGAGCTGGATGTATCGCCGACGGGGCAGCTGCTGGCCTTGCACAACCACGCCGCCATTTTGGAAACCTGGGATGCGGTAGAGCAAGAACTGGTGCGCCGCTCGGCGGGTGAAGATGACGTGACCCAAGACCTGCGGACGGCGATGGGCACGCTGCTGCAAGACCCGGCCAACCTGCTGGCTTCGCTGGGCTATGATTACGCGTTTGGCTGGTTACTGCCCGATTTTTATGGGCAGCGGTTCGAAAGCGGATGGCGCTACGTCCGGCCCCGGTCCTTTGACCGCTTTTTCGCGGGAGCCGACCTGTGTTTTATGGAGCGCCTGGAACTGGGCAGCGCACCGGCCGACGGGCAGGCCACGCTGCATCTGCGCGGCACCCTCGACCCCATCCGTACCGACCTGGCCGCCGTGGCCCAGCAAGTGGATGCCGAGCGCGAGGCCGCCAGGGCGGCAGACCCGGCCCCGGCCACTGAACCGGCCGCGATAAGTGGCACATACGACGCCACCTACCAGCTCGACCGGGACACCGGCTGGCCCGTTACGCTAGATGTGTCGGTGCGCTGCCGAGCCGGGGCCGAGTACAGCAAGGAATACTTTTTTCGTCTTGAACAACTGCCTGCCTCATGAGCCAGACCGGACAAGAATACGTGTGCCACGGGGCCGTCTGCCGCTGCGACAAGGGCACGCTGCCCAGCCAGCTGCAGGTAATGGCCAACCAAACCGTGCATTTGCAAGGCAAGGCGGTGGCCACCACGCTCGACAAGCTGTTCCTGCCCTTCGGCACGTGCGTGGTGAAAAACAACCTACCTTGTGTGCCGGTGCTGCTGCTGTGGGAAAAGTATTTTGAGCGGGTGAGCTTGGTGGCGCCCGGCTGCCACCCGCTCCTGGAGAAAAGCACCATCCGCTGCGCCTTGGGCGGGGAAGTCAGCGTGCTCAACACGCTGCAGGTGTCGGTGCCCCTGCCGCCCCTGCCCGCGCAGCAGGAAAGCACGCGCACCAGCATCCTGAGCTTGTGCCCCCTGCTGCTTCACCCCAGCCCGCCCGGCGAGTCCGACGAGCCCCTCGCGTAGTTGCCTGCTACCCGCCCTTAACTTGCTTGACCGATGAGCAATCCTTTCCTCAACCCGAACCGCAGCATCCTGCTCAAGCCCAAGCCCGGAAACCCGCCCCGCGCGGGCAACCCCTACAACAACACGTACTCCGGCATCCTGCTCAAGGCGAAGGCCAAACCGCGCGTGGGCATGGACCGGATGGTGATAGGCAAGCCCCCCGGCCGGCAAAACCAGACGGGCGTCCCCGTGACCATTGCCATCTTCTTCGACGGCACCGGCAACAACCGCAACAACACGGCCCAGCGCCACATGGTGCAGCAGAACAAGCAGGAAGAAGACGGCATCCGGCGCAACGACAGCTTCCCGACATATGGCCGCAAGAAAGACGGCAGCCTGACCAACTCTAGCTACGCCGCCGGCTATTCCAACGTCTCCATTCTGGAACGACTGAACATCAAGCGAGAGCTTGCGCAGCGCGATATATCGCTGTACGTGGAAGGCATCGGCACAACGGACGACCAAGGCGACGACAAGTTCGGCTCTGGCCTGGGGACCAAGGCAACCGGCATCGAGGGCAAAGTAAAAAGGGGCGTGATGTTGCTGGCGCAACGGATTAGCGAAATTTTACAATTGGATAAAAAAACTTACGTAAATCAAATTACCATCGACGTGTTTGGCTTCAGCCGGGGGGCGGCGGCGGCGCGGCACTTTATTTCGCTGGTGAACAACGCCAAGCACCCGCTGGCCGTGCGCCTGGGCGCGCCCGAGGCGACGATTATCATCAAGTTCGTGGGCGTCTTCGACACGGTGTCTTCCTACGGCGTGAAAGGCGTGGTGCTGGAGCGCAGCAACGTGAAGGAATTGGGGCTGGCCCTGGGCGGGGTGCCCAAAAAAGTGGTGCACCTGACGGCGGGCAACGAATACCGCAAAAATTTCTCGCTGACCGACATCACGAGTTCGCTGGGCGTGGGCTACGAGCTGACCCTGCCGGGGGTACACTCCAACATCGGCGGCAGCTACGGCGATAACGAAGACGAGGCGCGCCGCCTGCACCTGTGGGAGCGCGACGCGCTCATCGCCCAGGGCTGGTACACCAAGGACGAAGCCCCCGTGTATGAGGCTCCCGTCTACAACGAGTACGGCCAGCAGATTGGCACCAATAAGTGGTCAATAGGCAAGCGCACCGGCCTCGACCAGCAGTACCAGTTCATTCCCCTGCGCATCATGGCCGAGAACGCCAAAAAACTTGGAATGGACTTAGAGGCACTGACCGGTCGCTATGCCAAGTACGCCATTGCGCCCACCCACCCGCTGGCGCCGGTGCAGGCGGCCATTTTGGCGAAGGTGAGCGGGCACGGGTCCAGTGGGCGGCACGCGCTGGTGCTGGCCGGCGAGTGGGGCCAGATACCGCCCAACGCGCAGGTCGCGGCCCTGGCCCTCACGCCCCAGCAGGCCGTGATGCTGCGCCACTGCTACTTGCGCCGCTCGGCCAGCATCGGCGTTCAGGGCCTGGCCGACGGAACGGACCGCATCGGCATGGGCGAGCGCCGCGACGAGAACAACCGCCCCAAACGCAAAATATTTCCCGGCTAGCCCCGCCCCCGCCCATGCGCTTTATTTTGCTTTTCCGCCTGGCCCTGCTAGCCGCTCTGGGCCAGGCGCCCGCCGCCTGCGGCCAGTCTGCTCCCACGAACTCTTCCCCCTCCCGCCATCGTATGCCGAAGTACCAAACCGAGAAGTTCCGGCTGTCGGCCGGGCCGTGCGCGGCCGACGGCTACTGGGCCACCATCCAGAGCGCCAGCTTCGTCAACTCGCAGGGCACCGGCTTCCCCGTGCCCTCGGGCCACACGCTGCGCGGCAACTGGGGGGCGTCGGGCACGGCCTGGGCGGTGGGCGACGAAATGCAGGCCGTGCCCGAGCGGCTGAGCGCGCGTTGGTTTTCCTACGCCGAGGACAAGTTCTACCAGGGCGACTTCGCCCTGCCCCAGGAAAAGCTCCACGCCTTGCTCAAGCAAGGCACCTGGGACCTGGAAAAAAACAAGCCGGTTACCTATAATACCTTCACCGTGTGCGTGCTGCTCAAGGGCGTGGTCGTGGTCTGGCTCACGGGCGGCAACCAGGTGCTGGTGGGCCGCTACCAGGCCCACGAATTCCAGCCCTCGGCCGCCGAGTACCAGGACTACTACGGCCCCGCCGAGCGGACGAGCATGGTCAAAGAGACGCGCGAGGAGATGCCGGCCCGGGTGCAGGCCGAAATCAAGGCCGGCGCACTCAGCACGAAGCGGTGGGACGAGTACCTAAAGACGTACAACTGGCAGGTCGCCTTCAACGTGCCTTTCGCCCTGCGCGAGTACGCGCTCTATGGGCTCAACGCCGAGCGGTTCACCGACCCTTTGACCCGCGACGGCCTGGCCCCCTACCGCCAGTTTGTGCTCACGCCGGTCCCCAAGCCCGTGCCGCGCCGGTTCTACCTCCACGGCACGGCCGAGCACGGCGCCCACTACGAGGTGCGGGTCAGCGACTTCGACGAAGCCGAGACGCTGGCCGCTTTTCAAACACTTCACAAGCTCAGCCCCGGTAGCCCCATCACTTTGCTTTTTACCCTCGACAAGCCTTTCCAGAAGGCCACGCTGACGCTCAAAAACGACGCGAAGCAGATTCCGCTGACCAAAACGAAAGTAGAAGTGTTCAGCGAAGACTAGACGAGAGCCTCATCCCACCTGGGCCGGCTGCGGGTGCGCTACCACTGGCCCGTGGCCAAACCCGCCGACGCGGAAAGCGGCTGGCTGCGGGCGAGCACCCCCTACTCGGGCGACGGCAAGGGGCAGCTGTTCACGCCCGAGGTGGGCTCGCAGGTGCTGGTGGGCTACGAGCACGGCCTGGCCGAGTTTCCCGTGGCGCTGGGCAACCTGTTCCATCCCCAAAACAAACAAAGCGCCACCTACAGCCCGCCCAACAACCACCTGAAAGGCCTGCAGACGGCCGGCGGCAACAAGTTCGTGATGAACAACGCGGCCGGCGGGCAGTCCATTCTGATTTCCAACTCTAACAAGAAAGGCACCTCGATTCTCGTCAGCTTCCGGGGCGACGGCAGCATCACCATCACCTCCAACGGGCCCGTTAATATTACTTCGGGCGACACCATCACGATGGAATCCAAAAAGAACATCGTGCTTGAGGCCAGTAAAGACATTATAATGCAAGCAGGCGGCAGTGCCCAGCTCATGGCAAAAAAGACATCAGCGTAGCCGTCGCCAAACGAAAACCCAGGCAGGTCCCGTTCTTGCCCCGAATCATCCAAGTGTTTTCGGCCATTACCAGCGGCTTGGGCGTCACGGGCAGCACGGCCGGTTACGGCACACCGTTCGCGCCGGGCAATCCTCTACTTGTCCAGGGGTTCCGGCGAACACACCCAGCGGGTAGTGGACGCACCCCGCCGCGCGGTGTTGTTGGCAGCTTTTTCAACGTAATCGCCCTTGCGCAGAAACGGCCCCAAGCCGCGCCGGTTCATTTCCTCTTGCGAGAGGCCGGCAGCGGCTCCGCTGGCACGAAGCGGTTGAATTCAAAGCGCATTTTGGTGTTTTCGTTCAGGTAATGCCCGTAATACTGCCGGTTCATGTCGCTTCCACTGACGCGTCCCGGTTTTGCTAGGTCCAGCTTATTGCTAGGTCCAGCTTAATAAAAGGCGCTTTTACTTTGGTTTTTCAAGATACGCCAATGCCAAAGCTGACGCTACTCCACACGGAAGTAACTCGGAGATTGGAATAGAAGGCTACGGAATGATACTAAGACTCAACCAATGTAAATCGGGGAGGCAGCGGAACGGAGAAGCCCGAACTCCTGAATGTACCGGTCCAATTAAATCCGTTGGCAACCCAGGCATTGCTTGCTGGCTTGCTCTTGCCTTCCTTATTGCAGGTGCGGGCCCCGGCCAATAGCACCTGAACGGCTGCGGACGCATTTGGTGAAAGGTCAATGATTGATTTATAGACCGATTCTGTATTGAATGACCCGCTGTAGCCATAGTATTCATGCACTTCCGGGTACCACGCCCGGTTGCCTTCGCCGCGGGTGTGCCAGAGGATGTTGATGCCCCCAACTGCCGAAAAGACTCCTGCTCCAATTGAGCCCCCAATGTCGATTCCGATGGCGTCGGGCAGGATGCCGGTCAGGCTCAGCACGTAATTGCTTAAGTGCGGCACCCGCTCGGCGGGGAAGTCCGTTCGCTACACCGGCCGCCCCAGGCTACTGCGCCGGAGTGGCGGGTTTCACGAAATGCCATTCGCTCACTTGCCCGTTGCGCGTGACCACGACGACGGACGAATTCGGGCTTTTGGTGAGGGAATCGCCGTGCTCAAGGTAATAACCCAAGCTGAAGTTGGGCGCCACTTCCCGGCTCTGGAAACTGTCAAAATTATAGGGTACCTCCGAAGAATTAATGTAAATTTTAAACCCCCGGGCTTTATTATAGCCCGTCACCTTACCAGATATGCCAATCTCTTCGTTGACGAATACGACGTTCCGCGTAGGCGAATCATTCGCAAAAAACAACTTATAAATTCCCATAGCAACAATTAATAATACAACGATGCGGAAAATTATGGCGGTTGTTCCTGAATTCATTGGACTGTTTGGTTAGGCCTATTACTAATAATTATTTTGATTGATTCCCAGGTGCCAATCAATAAAGCCAGCGCCGCGACGCAAGCCGTGCCACCCGCTGATGTCAGGCCGGCCTTCTAACTTGTCGTTAAAGTCTCGTCCATTACCGTACACCAAGGAGTATTCCGTTCTAGAAAACGGCACCGATGATTTGCTGAGCACGAACTTGGTTGCGTCGAACAGGCTCGTGGGCATGGCCGCCGACTTGGGCACTCCCCAACTGACCCCCAACGACACGCCCGACCAGACTATGTTGTTGGTGACACGTTGGTTCTTGTTCAGCAGATGCCGAAGCGAACGAATGTCCGAAGAAAAATAACTGCCCACCAAGTTGAAACCCCACGGCGTGGGAATGCTGACGCCCACGCTCCAAAAGGTGCCGGTCCAGTTGAAACCGTTGGCTACCCACGCACTGGAAGCGGGATGCGCATTTCCGTTTGCATCATAGTTGGTAGCCCATGCCGCAAAAAGCGACACGCTGACGGACGCGCTTAATGCCTTTCTTACCGGAGTCACTTTGGAAACATCCCAACCAGAACTGAGCGCCCCGCCCCAGTATGCGTGCACCTCGGGCTCGTACCATTGGGCCTCCCCGCGCATGTGCCACAGCACGTTGACGCCTCCAACGCCTGAAAATGGTCCAAAGCCACCTCCGCCATTAAAATCGAGGCCAATGGAATCGGGTAAAACACCGGTTAAATCGATGTGGCGGCGGCCGATTTCATAATTAAACCCATAATGCGTCAGGTCCACCACGCTCAGGCTGTTCCCGTCACCGAACGTGATTTTCCACTGCGAGCCGTTGCCGCCGCGTACCAAAAGCGTGTTTTGGTTAACCACCACCGGCTTGGGCACCGCTTTGGTGCTGGCCACGCGGTTCAGCTTGGCCTTATCGCCCATGGCGGGCGGCGGCAGCGGGCGGGAGCGCCCGGCGCGGGCAAGGCGTTGCTGGTCGGTAGCGAAAGCGGCGGGCTTGGGATTCATTGGCAACTGTTCTACTACTTTGCGTATACGAAAGCTCTCACGGCTCAGCTGTGGTTTCCGGAGCGTCTACTTTTAAAAATCAACGACTTCCTCTGAAATGGCTATTGCAGTAGACGTAAAAATAAGCGTGGACGGGGGCAAGCCCCTTACCGATTACCACAGCATCTCCATTCGGCAGGAGTTGTTTTCGCATCATTCGTTTCAGGTGGCGGTGCCTTATGAGATGCTGGAGCAGGAACGGACCGACGGCTTTTTTCATCAGGCGCACGAAAAATACTGCGGCAAAAACATTTCCATCACGCTCACGCCGCGGGTCGTGACGACGCACGCGCCGCTGGTGTTCAAAGGCGTCATCACCCACATTGCCCTGTCCAACTCCGGCGATTTTGCGCACAGCTTCGTGCTGAGCGGGTTCAGCCCCACGTACTTGCTGGAAGACGGCACTCAGCGCCGCACGTTCCTGAAAAAAGGGCTGCGCGCCATTTTCACGGAAGTGCTGCAGCCCTACCCCAAGAACACCGTGAAGTACAACGCCCTCCAGCCGCAGCACCAGGACCCGGTGAAGTACACGGTGCAGTACAGCGAAAGCAACTACGTGTTTCTGCGGCGGCTGGCCGACTCCTACGGCGAGTGGTTTTATTACGACGGCGAGGCCATTTGCCTGGGCAAGCCCGGCGACGGCACTGCCCTCCCTTACACGGTGGTCGGCACCGAAGGCTTTTCGATGGCTTTGGAGCTGCTGCCCGCCAAGTTCACGATGAACCGCTACGACTACCTGGCCCACAAGCCCTATGAGGGAACGTCGGGCAGCCAAACGCTCAGCCAGCTAAACCCCTTTGCCGCCTTTGCCCTCAAGCAATCGGAGGAGCTGTTTGCGCAGCCGGCGCGCTTCATTGCCAACCGCCACGTGCGCAGCCAAAGCCAGCTGAACACGGCCATCAAGGAATGGAAGTCGAACCAGGTCAGCAGCCTGGTCACGTTCCAGGGCAACGGCGAAAACACGGGGTTTGGGGTCGGCAAGCTCATTGCCGTGCAGGGCGTGTCGGCCCAGGGCCAGCACGACTACGGCCGCTACCGCCTCACCGAAGTCACGCACTCCGTGCAGGCCGACCAGTACCAGAATGCTTTCGTGGCCCTGCCGGACTCGGCCGAACACCCCGCCTCCAACGCCGAGGTGCAGCCCCCCATGGGCGTGCCCGAGCTGGCCGAAGTCATCGACGTGGCCGACCCGCAAAACCTGGGCCGCATCCGGGTGCGCTACTACTGGTCCGTGGAAAAACCCACCGACGCCGAAACGGGCTGGGTGCGGGTGAGCACGCCGTACTCGGGCCACGGCAAAGGCCAGCTGTTCACGCCCGAGGTGGGCTCGCAGGTGCTTATTGGCTACGAGCACAGCCTGGCCGAATTCCCCGTGGTGTTGGGCAACCTCTTCCACCCCCAGAACCCGCAGGCGGCCAAGTACAGCACGCCGCAGAACCACCTCAAGGGCTTGCAGACGGCCGGCGGCAACAAGGTCGTGATGTCGGACAAAGCCGGGGCGCAGACCATTCTGCTTTCCAACTCCAACAACAAGGGCACGGCGGTGGAAGTAGGCTTCAAGGGCGACGGCAGCATCACCATCAAGAGCAACGGCCCGGTCACGGTGCTCAGCCCCACCATCACGCTCGAAGCCGGCGAGAAAGGCAGCATCAAGCTGCACGCCAAGACCATTTCCATGGACGCCGACGAGGAATTCACTTTGTCTTCCAAATCGAAAAGCATCACCATGAAGGCCAAGCAAAACATCTCGGCCGATGCCACCGAGAAAATGGACCTCAAGGCCAAAACCAAGACCATTACCACCACCGAAAGCCTGACCATCAGCGGCGGGCCGCTGGTGGACATCAAAGGCGGCAAGGTGAAGGTCAACTCGTAACTGTTGCTCATGGCCGCCCTCCCTCCTGCCGTCGCCCCGGTTTCTGACGTATTGCTGCCGCCGGTGCTTCCGGCCGGCCAACTGTGCACCGTCACCATCCAAACGTTTCATCACCTGGGCAATACGGCGTATGAAAACACGGCCGAAACCGTGTTCGAAAAAATCCCGCTCAGCACGGGCGGCGGAGGCCGGGTGTTTCGGCTGGGCATCCGCAGCTTCCAGCAAACCAATACCGGCGGCCTCAACCAGCTCGACGAGGACATGGTGAAGCTGAAAGAAGAACTGGTGGTGGAAACCGACGAGGCCGGCCGCTTGCATCGCGTGCTGAACAAAAGCCAGCTCAAGCAGAAATTTCAGGAGCTGCGCCCGTCACTGCTGCGCAAGTACACGAACGCCAACGTGCCCTTCATCACGCCGGCCATCATCAACAACCTGGGGCAGGTGCTGGAAGGCGATGGCTATTTGGAAGACGTGCTGAACACCTCGCCGGAATACGCCCTGCTGTTCCCCGGCCTGTACGGCCGGGCCTACACGGCCACGCCCGAGCCGCTGGGCCCGCGCCTGATTCCCCGCATTCTGGGCAACGTGGATTTGCCGCTGCTGCTCGCGGCGAGCCGGCCCGAATCGGTGCCGGAAGACGTGGCGTACGGCGTGTACCTTACGGGCCGGATTGACGAAACCGAATTTCGGGCCGACGACTTGCAGCAGGCCCTCCGCACCGTAACCGACCAGTTCGATTTGGAAGTAACGTTGAAGGCGCAGCACCAGGAAAGCTACGAGTTCGACAACCGCCGCGAACTGCTGTACGGCGCCCGGCTCACCGACTACCGGGTGGCGGGCGTATTTTCAACCCAGGTTGTGAGCACCTTGAAAACCGACGTGCTTTCTTCTATTCAGTAACCCCCCGGCGCCGGGGCAACTTTGCCCGCGCATCGGCACTACGCACATGGAAAAAAAATATGTTCCGGCGGGCGTTTTTCTGACCTGCGACAAGGGCACCTTGCCCAGCCAGCTAACCGTCACGTTCAACGCCAACACGTCCATTTACGGCCAGAGCCTGGCCACGGAGGCCGATAAAATCCCCTTGGTGAACGTGAAGCCCATGGGCGTGTGCATCGTCGGGGGTGGTCCTTGCGTGCCCGCGCCCTTGCTGTGGAACCCGGTCCAGAACGACGTGGTGGTGGGCAACAACCGTTTGCTGCTGGAGGACTCCAAGCTGCAATGCACCAAGACCGGGCGCATCAGCATTTTCTTTTCGATGGCGGAAGCGATGGCGGCCGCCGCACCCGCCCCTGCTCCCGAGAAAAGCCTGTTGGACAAGGCCGACGACTACCTGGCCACCCTGGGCCCAGTCGGCGACTACGCCCGCTTCCAAATGGGCATGGCCGAGGGCCTGTACGCCGGCGGCAAAAGCATGGTGGAAGGCCTCTGGGGCCTGGCCAAAGGCGGCTGGCACGCCGCCACGCACCCCGTGGAAACGGCCAATGCCATCGGCGACGCCGCCAGCAGCGCCGCCGACTGGGCCAGCAAGGGCGAGAACTGGAGCAACGCCGCCAGCGCGGCCGGCGACGGCATCAGCTCGGCGGCTGATTGGGCCAGCAAAGGCGAGAACTGGGGCAACGCCTGGGACGGGGCCTCGGACTGGGCCAGCCAGCAGTCGCCCCGCGACTGGGGCAAAATCGGCGGCCGGGTCACGTTTGAAGTGGCCATGACGGTGGGCACCGGCGGGGCCGGCGCGGCCGCGGGTGCGGCGGGCAAAGCGGGCACGGCGGCCAACTTGCTGGGCAAAGCCGGCGAAGCGGCCAACCTCGCCGACAAAGCCGCGGACGCCGTCCGACTCGCCGACAAGGCCGCGGATGCGGCCAACCTGGCGAGTAAAGCCGGCGAAGCCGGCAACGCCGCGGGCAAAGCCGGCGTGGTGGGCAAAGTGACCACCGGGGCCGATGAAGCTTCCGATGCCGCCCGCGCCGCGAAAGCCGCCGAAGAAGCCGCGGCGGCCCGGGCGCAAACCTACGAGGAGCTAGCGCAAAAGCCGCCGTGCTTTTTGGCGGGCACCTTGGTGCATACCCCGGCCGGCACACGAGCCATCGAGCAACTTGTGGCAGGGGAACTAGTCTGGGCTTACGATTTTGAAACCGGCCAAGCCGTGCCCCGGCCCATCGTGGGCG
>DASVTG010000079.1:0-3582 GCA_036387695.1 Hymenobacter sp.
GGCTGCAATCGCAGAAAGCGGCCATCAGCCGGGCCATGCTGCCGGTGCCCAACTTTGCGGCCCGTGCCGTGGGCGCGGCCCCGGCCGGCGTTGCCCACCAGGCGCCCCAGCCCGAGCTGCCCCCTCAGGCGCAGCTGCCGCCTCCCCGGCCCGCTACCACCCAACTGACCGCGCCGCCGACCGCGCCGCGCAATGCCGCCGTGGCCGCGCCCCCCACGCCGGCGCCGGCGGCCATGGCCCCGGCTGCGGGCGGACTGCGCTGGCAGTGGGGCCTGCTTTTGCTGCTGGCGGTGGTACTCGGCTACGTCTTCGGCAGTGACTTTTTCGGGCGCATCCGGCCCTCGACGGCCGACCAGGCCACGGCCACTTCCGCCGCCGGTGCCTCGGCCGTGGCCACCAGCGCCACCTCGGCCTCGGCCGGCGAGGAGGCTTCTGGCGCTGCGGCCGGAGCTTTGGCCGCGGCCCCCCGGGCGCCCCGCCGCTACACGCCGCCCGCCGCCGGCCGCTACGACCAAAACCGCGACACCTACGTGTACGACACCGGCCGGCCCATTGTGCTGACGCTGGCCGACGGTACCACCCAGCGCGTGGGCGCCAACTCCACCGAAAACCGCCTGTACACCTTCCTGGCCACGGCCGCCGTGGAAGTCGATTCGGTGAACCGGACCAAGGGCTGGATAAACCTGGACCGCATCAACTTTGAGCCGGCCAAAGCCACGCTCACGCCGGAGTCGGCGGCGCAGCTGCGCAACATTGCCAGCATCCTCAAGACCTTTCCCAACTCGGTGGTGAAGATTGGCGGCTATTCGGACAGCACCGGCACCGCCCTGCAAAACTTTGAGCTCAGCGAAGAGCGGGCCCGCACCACCATGCTGGCCCTGGCCAAGATGGGCGTGCCGCTCGAACGCCTGCAGGCCAAGGGCTACGGCGCCAAGTACTTCGTGGTGCCCAACAACACGCCCTCCAACCGCGCCCTCAACCGGCGGGTGAGCATCCGGGTGGTCCAGAAGTAAATTGCCAAACAGGCCTGCCTACAGCGGTTTTACGGACCGTGTGCCGAGTTAAAAGGTAAAACCCAGGCCGTTTGCATTTTACCTTTTAACTCTCAACTTTTAACTTCCTCTAAAAATACACACTGACCCGGAAACTGCTTTAAAGCCGGTGTTGGTTGCTACTGCCGCGATTTATGCGGAGGCGTAATTCAGTAAGCGCCGAGCTCATAACCCGTATTTGCAGGGAAAAACTGCGCGGAACTCCTCTCGAACTTTGCAATGGCTTCTCGGCGGCGCGGCCCGGGCCGGGCCACTGTTCGACCTATTCCACACTTGCGATGACTCCCAGCACCGATTTTACCCTGCCCGCCGGCGCGCTCGGCGACGTGGCCTTCGTCACCTACCTCTACTACCGGGAAGCCCGCCACTTGGTGCCCACCCCGGCTGACTTCGCGGCCTGGCTGGCTTCGCTGCCGGGCGCGGCGCGGGCGCGTGCCGAGGGCCGGGGCTTGGTGGGGGCCCGCTCCAGCCAGGCCTTCAAGCGTTTCCTGCTCGAAAAGCGGGGGCATTGCTTCACCGAATTCATGGCCGCCCGCCTGGCGCCTTCGGTGATGGCCTATTGGCAAACCCTGCCCGACGAGGACTCCTGAATTTTCCGGCGAAAGCTTCGTTTGACAGCGGCCCGGCAAAGGGCGCGCTGCGCTCTTCGGTGGCGCTATTTGCCGTTTGGAGCAGTGGCGTGGCTCGAATCATTGCCCGAGGCGGCCCGCTGCTGGCAGCTGCGCAGCCAGGCTTCGGCTTCGGGCACCTGTTGGAAAATTTGCAGCTCCAGCCCATGCGCCTGCTCCCCGGCGAGGTTAACGGTCACGATGTCCGACAGCGAGTCGGCCTGCACCACGTGGGCCACGTAGCGCAGGCCCAGGCTCACGGCATGCGGCACCCACACTTGTTCCAGCCACTCGATGGAGTCGAACCAGGGGCCGTGCAGGGCGGAGTTGTCGTTGAGCAAGCACAGGCACCGCAGCCCGGCCAGGGTTTTCAAGTAATTATCGGCGCCGCGGCGGGCCTCGGCCATGTCGACGAAGCCGCGCCAGGTGGCCCGCAGCCACTGCCCAGACTCTTCGTAAGTAAGGGTGCAGCGGCTGCCGTCGGTATCGGGCAGACTGGAAAGCAAAGTAGATTCAGGCATCGGAAAGTTAGTTGGGCATAACCGATTGAAGAAAACACGAAACGGCGACGCGCCAAGGCCGCCGCGCGAGGGAAGCAAAGGTGCGCAAATGGCGGAGCTAATAAATACTGATTTTTACCTACTTAATACTGAATTACCTCTCAGGAACTACGTAGATTGACCCCAAAACACCGGCACCGGGACCTGCAGACGTTGCCGTGGGTAAAATTTGGCTATCTTATTGAAGGCATAATTGTTATTCATGCTCACTTGCACCTGGCGCCATGATTCGTATTTTTTTGGTTGATGACCACCCCATTGTTCGCGACGGCATTCGGTCGCTGCTGGTGCGCGAGCCCGGCGTGGAGGTGGTGGGCACGGCCGGCAACGGCCAGGAGCTGCTGGACCAGCTTCCCGGCACCCCCGCCGACTTGGTGCTGATGGACATCAACATGCCCGTGCTGGACGGCTATGCCACCACCCTGCGCCTGCGCGAAGAATGCCCCGAAACGCGGGTATTGGCCCTGTCCATGCTGGCCGAGGAGCACTACGTGGGCCGCATGCTGGACGCGGGCGCCCGCGGCTACGTGCTCAAAAGCGCCAGCAAGGACGAAATCATGCACGGCATCCGGCAAGTGATGGAAGGGCGGCTGTTCCTGTGCACCGAAATCGGGATGACCATGCTGCGCAAAGTGTTGGACTGGAACTCCGTAGGCGCCGTGGTCACGGCCGAGCCCCGCAAAACCGATTTGCTCTCCAGGCGTGAGCGCGAGGTGCTGCACCTCATCGCTGAAGGCTTGACCAACGCCGAAATTGCCGAACAGCTATTCACCAGCAAACGCACCGTGGAAACGCACCGCCAAAATTTGCTCGAGAAAACTCACTCCAAAAACACGGCCGCCCTCGTGAAGCTGGCCTTGACCGATGGCCTGATTAAGTAACCTTTCCGCCGCTTTTTCCAGTTTCGCAATGCCGGCTTTCCCGCCTTCCCAGCTCCTCGAACAAGCCCAGCAGATTTTGCGCGCGCAGGCCGTCCAGCCCCTGGCCTTCAAGCGCGCCACGCCCGCCGAGCTGCAGCGGATTGTGGAGGAGCTGCGGCTGCACCAGATAGAGCTGGAAATGCAGCAGGAGGCGCTGCTTACCGCGCAGGCCGAGGCCGAAACGGCCCGGCAGCATTTCGCGCAGCTCTACGATTTTGCGCCCACTGCCCTGCTCACCCTGCGGCCCGATGGCACCGTTGCGCAAGTCAACTCCCGGGCCAGCCAGCTGCTGGGCACGGCCGCCACCCGCCTCATGGGGCGGCGCTTTCTGCTGTTTGTGGCCCCGGAAAGCCGCGACGTGTTTCTGGCTTTTTTCGCCACGGCATTGCAGGAGCCCCAGCGCCACGCCTTGGAGCTGCACCTGCAAACCGAAGCCGGGGAA
>DASVTG010000080.1:0-10840 GCA_036387695.1 Hymenobacter sp.
TGCAGTACTAATTCAATCGTTGAACAAAAGGATTAGTGACCCACGCGAGATGCTTCGGCTTCGCGGACGCCAGATGAGCAGGACGTTGTTGCGAGATACTTGGGTGCGTTAAATAGCCGTATTCGGGTCGAACTGTTCCAGATAATCGGCCACGCGGCGCACAAACATGCCGCCTAACGAGCCGTCGACCACGCGGTGGTCGTAGCTGTGCGAGAGGAACATAAACTGACGCACGCCAATCAAGTCGCCGTGCGGCGTCTCGATGACGGCCGGCTTCTTCTTGATGGCGCCCACGGCCATGATGGCCACCTGGGGCTGCATGATGATGGGCGTGCCCATCACATTGCCGAACGAGCCCACGTTGCTGAGCGTGTAGGTGCCGCCTTCCAGGTCCTCGGGCTTAAGCTTGTTGGTCCGGGCACGGTTGGCTAAGTCGTTTACTTTCTTGCTCAAGCCGTTGAGGTTGAGCTGGTCGGCGTTGTGAATGACGGGCACAATCAGGTTGCCGCTGGGCAGGGCCACGGCCACGCCGATGTTGATGTCGCGCTTCTTGATGATGTAGTCGCCATCAATGGACACGTTTATCATCGGGTAGTCCTGAATGGCACGGGCCACGGCCTGGATGAAGATGGGCGTGAACGTAAGGTTCTCACCTTCACGCTTCTTATAGGCATCCTTGTGCTTGTTGCGCCAGTTGACGAGGTCCGTCACGTCGGCCTCCACGAAGCTGGTGACGTGGGGCGAAATGCGCTTGGAGTCCACCATGCGCTGCGCAATCATCTTGCGCATCCGGTCCATCTCAATCAGCTCCTGGCCGCCGCTCACGCTGGGCGCGGGCTTGGTGCTGGGCGTAGGCGCCGCGGCCGGAGCAGCCGCTGGCGAAGCCACCGCGGCTTGCGGCTGCTCGGCCGGCGCCGTGGGCACAATCGAGGCAGCCGCAGCGGCTATCCCGCCCGCCAAGGCCGGCTTGCCACTGGCCACGTAATCGAGAATGTCTTTCTTGGTAACCCGGCCTTCCTTGCCGGTGCCGGGCAGGTACTCCAAATCGGTCATGCTCACACCTTCCTCGCGGGCAATGCTCAGCACCAGCGGCGAGAGGAAACGGCCGGGCTGATGCACGGCGCCAGCAGCCACCACCGGCTGAGCGGCTTGCGGGTCGTTGGGCTCGGGCAGGTAAGGCACTTCCGCCACGCCCGCATCGGGGCGCACGCCGTTGCTGGACGGGGCGGAGGCCGCTTGCGGAGCGGCCGGTGCGGTGGCGGGCGCCGCGGCGGCAGCGCTATCGGTTTCCATGATGGCAATGGGCGCACCCACCGCTACTACTTGGCCTTCCTGCACCAGTATTTCCTGCAACACACCCGCGTGAATGGCCGGCACTTCGGTATCTACTTTGTCGGTGGCTACTTCCAGCACTGATTCGTCCTGCTCAACGGTGTCGCCAACTTGCTTGAGCCATTTCAGGACGGTGCCTTCCATGATGCTTTCGCCCATTTTGGGCATCGTCATTTCCACTCGTGCCATATTAGGAGGGGTATTTTGAGAATTAAGGTGGGGTGGGAGTTTAGAGGGGGCAAAGGTAGCCAGAAAGCTGAACGCCCCCGGCGCGATGCGGCGGAGGCGTTCAAATCGATGTTACGGGTTGAGGACATCGCGGGTGGTGCGGTGGAAGTGCTTGCGTTTCAGCCTGCGCCGAACAGCGGGGGGAATGAATCCACCGGCTTGGTAGTGGCGAATGATGGCGGCCTCGTTCTCGGCGCTGTAATCATTGGCCTTCAACATGCCCGCGACGTAAAAACCGGTATTAAACAGGGCGTCCTGACGGACTTCTTGCCTGGTAAGAGGGCTGCCGGCACGTTGGGCATTATAGGCCTTACTCGCTGCGCTGTCACTGAATGATTGCATGCTTTTGCCACTGGCGCGCTTCCGGTTAAACAGCTTATGCACCGCCAAAACTGTGTCGCGGCCTTGGCAAAACGCCGGTAGGGCGCCGCTGATTAATAGGCCAACTAAGAGGAATCTTTTCATCAACCGCAAGCAGGCATAGTGGCAGAAGTATTCGAATGCCAGAGCCACGCGACAAGCGAATGGGTTGCACCCAAAGCTGAGCCTGTGCCCAAGCGCTTGAGCTATTGCACCGTAATCTTCGGAATGTCGGCCTCGTTTAAGTCGCCACCCGTGGCTGCCGCATCGGTTCCGTAGTTGGTGAAGCAGATAGTGCGGTTCTTCGCAAAGCGGCTTTCCGGGTCGTTGATGATGAGGACGTGCTCAAACGTGCCAAATTCCTTGCCCTCATACAACAGCGTCTTCTTGATGCCCAAGCCTGGCTTGTTTACGACATCGACGTATACAGAACGACCGATGCCTTTGGGCCCTGGCTTGGCATAAAGCACCGTAGTTTCGATGTTGCCGTTGCATTCGTCGGCGCAGGACGTGAGGGTAGCACAGGAGGAAATAATGATTAAGAATTTGGCTAGCGACTGGTACATAAAAATGCTTGCGTTGTTAAAAAACTAGCAATTGCTTTTCAACCAGTTCATCAACTTGCTGTGGGGTGTGAAACGAAAGAATGCTTTTTGCTGGCGTGTGTTGGTCGTATAAGCAAATGGAGCACTGTTCTATAAATCTATGTTGTATTAATTCTAACAAAGCTTTTTTAGCATAAGTCGTGTATTTAGACGCCATTGATTCGGTACAATAATAAGTAATGTTACTGTTCATATAGAAGTCAATATGCCTTATAGACTTAATGGCATAAGAGTGCTCATCTAAGAAATTAAAGGCGTCCCGACTTATATATGTTAAAGCCTTCAGTGTCAAGAAATGGCTTTTCTCATCGTAACCTTCAGTAATACCAGCTTTTAATTCTTTTTTGACATCTTCTGCTTTTTCATTATAAACACCCATTTCTGTTTTATCGATTAACATCATTTGCGTATAGCAGTCGGCAAAACCACTATCGCTGAATAATGAACCTTTAAGAAAGGGATGAAGCAAGAAGCCTGCTAGAATGAAATAAGGGTCAGAAACCAGACCTGTCTCTAGCTGCAGTTTCACTCCCCATTTGTCATCATCGGCAATCTTCTTTATTCCCCAAGTTTTGGGAAATACTCTAATCGCATTCAAACAGGTTTGCAAATCAAACGCCTTGAAATATTCTTCGTAATCTGGAATAGGTTTAATTCGAAGCTGTCTCATCCATTGCGCTAGTTGGTTACTAGTGAATAAATCAGATGGTAGAAAAGTCAAACGACTGCTCCAAAAACGCCGTCGTGAAATTCCCTTCGTTAAACTGCGCGTTGTCCATCAAGGCCAGGTGGAAGGGGATGGTGGTTTTCACGCCTTCCACCACGAACTCACTCAGGGCGCGCTTCATTTTCACGATGCACTCCTCGCGGGTTTGGGCCACGGTAATGAGCTTGGCAATCATCGAGTCGTAGTTAGGCGGAATCTGGTAGCCAGCGTACACGTGCGTGTCCACCCGCACGCCGTGGCCGCCGGGGATGTGCAGCGTCGTGATGCGGCCCGGTGCCGGACGGAAGCCGTTGCGCGGGTCCTCGGCGTTGATGCGGCATTCCATGGCGTGCATCTTGGGGAAGTAGTTTTTGCCCGAAATTGGAATGCCCGCCGCCACCTTGATTTGCTCCTTGATGAGGTCGTAGTTGATGATTTCCTCCGTCACGGGGTGTTCCACCTGGATGCGGGTGTTCATCTCCATGAAGTAGAAGTCGCGGTTGGCATCCACCAGGAACTCAATCGTTCCCACGCCCTCGTAGCCAATGGCCGAAGCGCCGGCAATGGCCGCTTTGCCCATTTTTTCGCGCAACGCGTCCGTCATGAAAGGAGAGGGCGCTTCCTCCACCAGTTTCTGGTGGCGGCGCTGAATGCTGCAGTCGCGCTCCGAAAGGTGCGCCACGTGGCCGAACTGGTCGCCCACAATCTGCACCTCAATGTGGCGGGGCTCCACCACGAACTTCTCCAAGTACATGCCGTCGTTGCCGAACGCCGCCTTGGATTCCGTGCGGGCATCGTCCCAGGCTTTCTGAAATTCGTCGTCGCTGTGAATGATGCGCATGCCGCGCCCGCCGCCACCAGCCGTGGCCTTCAAGATGACGGGGTACTTGATTTTATTGGCAATTTTCTTGCCCTGCTCCACCGAATCCAGCAAGCCCACCGAGCCGGGAATGCAGGGCACACCGGCCTTAATCATCGTGGCTTTGGCCGTGGCCTTGTCGCCCATCTGGTTAATCATCTCGGGCGAGGCCCCGATGAACTTGATGCCGTTTTCAGCGCAGATGCGCGAGAATTCCGCGTTTTCCGACAAGAAGCCGTAGCCGGGGTGAATGGCGTCGGCGTTGGTGATTTCGGCTGCCGCAATCAGGTTGGGCATGCTCAGGTACGACTTCGCTGACGCGGGCGGACCAATGCACACGGCCTCATCGGCAAATTTTACGTGTAGGCTTTCCTTATCAGCGGTCGAGTACACGGCCACCGTTTTGATGCCCATTTCCTTGCAGGTACGGATAATGCGCAGGGCAATTTCGCCCCGGTTGGCGATGAGTATTTTCTTGAACATTGGGTGGGGATTAAAAAAATTATGAATTGTGAGTTATGAATGATGAATTGAGAAAGTGCCAATTCATCATTCATAACTCACAATTCATAATTCCCGAAGGAAGTAACTACTCAATTAGGAACAACGGCTGGTCGTACTCCACGGGGCTGGCGTTATCCACCATCGCCTTCACAATACGGCCGCTTTCTTCGGCTTCGATTTCGTTGAAAAGCTTCATTGCCTCGATGATACAGATAACCTGGCCCTTCTCCACCATGTCGCCCACTTGCACAAAAGCCGGAGCGTCGGGGCCGCTGCTGCGGTAAAACGTGCCAATCATGGGGGCCTTTAGTGCCCGATGGCTGCTAGCCGAAGCTTCCGCACTTGCAGCGGGGGCAGCTACGGGAGCCGGTGCCAAGGCAGGTGCGGAAGCCACTGGCGCGGGAGCAGCGACGGGCGCGGGCGCAGCCACGCTCACAACTTGCTTGGTGTTGGGGTCGCGCTGCACCGAAATCTTGAATTCCTCGGTTTCGATGTTGACCTTGTTCAGGCCCGACTTGGCAATAAAATCGAGCAACTCCTGTAATTCTTTGGCTTTCATGGCTGCGTCCTTTTTGGGCGAGTGTGACATATTCAATAAGCGGTTGGTGGCGTGCTATTAGCTGTTGGCTAACGGCTTAAGTCCTACTTCACACGCTCAACGTAGCTGTAGTCGCTGGTTTTGATGCGGATTTTGGTGTCGGTGTCGATGAACAACGGCACCTGGATGCGAGCACCGGTTTCTACCGTAGCGGGCTTGAGGGTGTTGGTGGCGGTGTCGCCGCGCAGGCCGGGCTCGGTGTACGTCACCACCAGGTCAACGGTGGTGGGCAGCTCGGCCGTCAGCGGCTGTTCGGTTTCGGCGTGGAAAAGAATGGTGGCTTCCTGGCCTTCCTTCATCAAGTCGGCAAAGGGCACCATGGCCTCGGGCAGTACCACCTGCTCGAAGGTTGCGTTGTCCATGAAATTGTAGCCGTAGTCGTCCTTGTACAGGAACTGGTGCGGGCGCTGCTCCACGCGGGCCGTTTCTACTTTCACGCCAGCGTTGAAGGTGTTGTCGATGGTGCGGCCGGTTTTGATGTTGCGCATCTTGGTGCGCACAAAGGCGGGGCCTTTGCCGGGTTTCACGTGCTGAAACTCGGTGATGACGTGCAGCTCTCCGTTATAGTTAAGAACGAGACCGTTGCGGAAGTCGGCGGTTGATGCCATTTTCGGAAGTGTTGAGTTTTAAGTGATGAATATTGAGTGCCAAGGTGAAGAGCAAAGGATTGCAAAAATGAGTTGTCAGTGATGCGGCAATCAGAACTCATTCAACACTCAACCTTCAACACCCAAGATTTTTTAATATGCCCATTTCAGGTAAATCGAGCCCCATGTAAACCCACCGCCAAAAGCGGCCAGAATGAGGTTGTCGCCGCGGCGCAGCTGGCTTTCATAGTCGGCCAGGCACAGCGGAATGGTGCCGTTGGTGGTGTTGCCGTAGCGGTGAATGTTCAGCATCACCTTCTCCGGGCCCACGCCCATGCGGTTGGCCGTGGCGTCGATGATGCGCTTGTTGGCTTGGTGCGGCACCAGCCACGCCACGTCGTCGTTGCTCAGGTGGTTGCGCTCCATCACCTGGGCGGCTACGTCGGCCATGCTTTTCACCGCAAACTTGAAGACGGTGGCGCCTTCCTGATAGATGTAGTGCTCCTTGTTGTCCACCGTCGCGTGCGTCGGGGGGCGGCGGCTGCCGCCGGCTTTCTGGTGCAGGTAGGCTTCGCCGCTGCCATCGGTGCGCAGCACTTGGTCGAGCAGGCCGTAGCCTTCGGTATTGGGCTCCAGCATCACCGCAGCGGCACCATCGCCAAATAGTATGCAGTTGGCCCGGTCGGTGTAGTCGACAATGGCCGACATTTTATCCGCCCCTACTACGATTACCTTCTTGTGGGTGCCCGCCTGGATGTACTGCGCGCCGGTAGCCAGCGCAAACAGGAACGTGGAGCAGGCCGCATTCATGTCGAAGCTGAATGCTTTGGTGATGCCTACGCCGTTGGAAATGATGTTGGCCGTGGCCGGAAACAGCATGTCGGGGGTGGTAGTGGCGCAAATCACCAGTTCCACCTCGTCGGGGTGGGTGCCCGTTTTTTCCAGCAGTTGCTGCACTGCTTTGATGCCCATAACGGAGGCACCCTGGTTTTCGCCTTTCAAAATGCGACGCTCCCGAATGCCGGTTCGGGACAAAATCCACTCATCGGTGGTATCGACCATCTTTTCAAGCTCGGCATTGGTAAGCACGTATTCGGGCACGTAGGCGCCCACGCCGGTGATGGCAGCAGTAATCTTCATACGGGCAAAAGTAGGCGGGGCAAGCGAGAAACCAGGAATCAGAGCCGAAAATATGCAATTGCCTGACGCGCAAAACGCCAGCCAAAAGCGCAGCAGTAGCTAAAAAAAATCCGGCCGGAGCCGGAGTTTTTCAGCTGTAGAATGCCGCGATTAAGATTTAAAAGTAGCCTTTATTTGGTCGACAATGCCGGAGGTGGCCATGTTGTAGCCCTGCTCCAGCATGTTGGCAATGGCCAGCGGGGTGCTGCGCCCGTGCCCGATGATGGCGTTGTCGTTGATGCCCAGGATGGGCGAGCCGCCCACGGCTTCGTAGTTGAACTTGTCAAAAAACGGGTCGTGGATTTGCTTTTCGTCCATCATGTCATAAATGGACTCGGCCATTTTCAACAGGATGTTGCCGGTAAAACCGTCGCACACAATGACGTCGGCGCGGTCGTTGAACATGTCGCGGCCCTCCACATTACCCACAAAATGAATGTGCGGGTTGACTTTGAGCAGTTGGTGAGCGGCTTGGGTATTGGGGGTGCCTTTGCCTTCTTCTTCGCCCAGATTCACCAGGCCCACTTTGGGCTGCGCGATGCCCAACACGTATTGCGCGTAGAGCGAACCCAACTCGCCGAACTGCTCCAGCATTTCGGGTTTGCACTCGGCATTGGCGCCCACGTCGAGCAGCACGCCAAAGCCGCCGTGCAGCTTCGGGACGAAGTTGGCAATGGCCGGACGCATCACGCCCGCCACGGCCTTCACCGTGAACATGGCCCCAACGAGCATGGCGCCGGTGTTGCCAGCCGAGCAAAAGGCTTCAACCTCACCGCTCAAGAGCAATTTATAGCCCACCGCAATGCTGGAATCCTGCTTCTGCTGGAAAGCTTTGGCGGGGTGTTCGGCCATGTCGATAACCTGCGACGCGGGGATAAATTCGAGGGTGTCGGCAGCGGCCCCGGCGGCTTGTAGCAGCGGCCGCACGGCGTCTTCCTGACCAATGAGGACGATGGTGGCCCGGCCAGCCAGCTTCTCGGCGGCTAGCAGGGCACCCGCCACGGCGGCTTGGGGGGCGAAATCGCCGCCCATTGCGTCGAGGGCTATTTTCATGAAAGAGGTGTTTGGGTGGTCAGGGGAAAGGGTGGTAACCAAAAATCCGGCCCCGCTGGCTTAAAAAAGAGCGAAGCCGGACCGTATGGTACCGCGAAGTAACAACCTGACGCGCTATTCGTCGTCGCCGGTGGTGTCGGCGGCGGGCGCAGCGCTCACCTTCGTGTAGTTTTTGATGGCCAACTGGCCGTTGTGGTACAGGTCGCCGTCAACTACGTAGGCTTTGTGGCGCAGGTGCAGCTCGCCGGTGTTGGGGCACAAGGTAACGGCCTTCGGGGTGAGCTTGTAGTGGGTGCGACGCTTGTCGCGAACGGAGGAAGAGGTGCGGCGCTTAGGATGAGCCATGGTTACGGTGAATTATGAGTTTTAAGTTTTGAGTTATGAGTTGGGAAGCGACTCGGGGCGCTTAGTTGAGGTTGCGCAGGGCGGCCCAACGCGGGTCGGCTGGCTCGTCGTCATCGGGCTCATCGTCGGCAGGACGGGTGCTGAAAATGAGCTTGGTGGGAGCGTCGGGGTTGTCGTCGGCTTCGTTCTGGAAGCGCGGGTGCAGCTTCTTCATGGGCAGCGCCAGGCCGATGTAATCGTAGAGGTGCTGGGCGAGGGGCAGGGTCTGGGTTTCGGGCGTGATTTGCAGCACGTTGTCGTCCAGCTCCTTGTTCTCGTCGCCGAAGCGCACCAGCAACTGCTCCTCAATGTCCAGTGGCTGGTCGAACTCGTCGAGGCTGCGGTCACAGATTAGGCTTACGGTGCCGTTGATGTGAAAATTCAGGGTCATCAACCGCTCCGTTTTGACGAGCTCCACTTCGGCGTGCAGCTTGCCCTGCTCCACCAGGGGCTGGTTGAACAAGGCAAAAAAGTCGGGACCCAGCTCGAACTCAAAATGGTGCGTTTTCAGCGCCAGCTTGGCTAAATTGATGTCGTATTGGCTTTCTTTTTTCACGGTCGGCTTGATAGCAGGGGGCAAAAGTAGTGAAATTCCGGCTTTTTGCCAAAAACGAAGCCCAACTTTCTCAGCCGTGCCACTTGGAAATGGCCGCTTTTTACGTTGAGCGTCAGCGGTAATTAGGCACCCGGGGCTTGCTTTATACGTGGCCGCTCTTGCAAGGGTATTCTACTGAACCAACTTGCTTACCGCGCGGAACGAGGTTCTGCGGCAGCTTGGCGTTCGTGCCATACTTCGCAAGCCAAGTACACGGCCGCACGAAACGACGCCTCGCTGGCCTTAAACTGCCCCGCCAAACCATAAGCCGTGCCGTGGTCGGGCGAGGTGCGAACAACAGGTAAGCCGGCCGTAAAATTCACCCCGCGCTCAAACGCCATCAGCTTGAACGGAATCAGGCCCTGGTCGTGGTAAAGGGCCAGCGTGGCGTCGAACTGCCGGAACTGCTGCGTGCCGAAATAGCCATCGGCGGGGAAGGGGCCAAACACCAATTGGCCGTCCTGCGCAAACTGCTTGATAACCGGCGTCACCAAGTCGCCTTCTTCCTTCCCCAGTAGGCCGTTTTCGCCCGCGTGGGGGTTGAGGCCCAGCACCGCAATGCGCGGTTTCAAAATGCCAAAGTCTTGCTTCAGTGAGTTGAGCAGCAGGGTGATTTTGGTGCGTAGCAGCTCGGCGGTAAGGCGGGTAGGCACTTCCTTCAGGGGCACATGACCCGTGACAGTGGCAATGCGCAGGCCTTCATCAACCAGGAACATGAGGCTTTCGGGCGCCCCAAAAAAACTGGTCAAAAACTCGGTGTGGCCGGGGAAGCGGAAATCGTCGGCCTGCGTGTTGTCTTTGCTGATGGGGGCCGTGACGATGGCGTCGAGCTTGCCGGCTTTGAGGTCGCGGCTGGCGGCCAGCAGGCTTTCGCGCGCGGCCTGGCCGGTGGCGGGGGAGGGCTGGCCGGGCGCCAGGGCAAAGTCTTCTTCCCAGCACGTTACGGCGTTGAGGCGGCCGGGGGCGATGTCGGCCACGTCGCGCAGCTGGCGGAAGGTGAGGTGCTCGGCGTCGGGGTCGGTGGGGAAGTCATCGAAAAGCGCCGTGGCCGTGCCGTACACCACCGGCGTGCAGATTTTGAGGAGCCGCTCGTCGAGCAAGGTCTTGTAAATGACTTCGGGGCCGATACCGGCAAGGTCGCCGACGGAAAAGCCGAGGCGGGGGAGGTGTTGGGGCATGGGGTTTTAGTCCGTTTTCTGGATGACTAACTCGATTGAATTGTCTTCCAATGAATTCAACTCATCGTAATGGATATGACAGCCCGCTGGGACATCGTCTTGAGCAAGAGCCATTATATGAGTGGCCAGAGAAATCAAACCAGCTTTATTCGCGCTCAACATGAAGCAACCCGCAGTTCCTGAAGTCGAGATGCTAAAGCCTGTTACCCAATCCGTAGATACACCCCTTTTGGGGGAATAGTCAGGAATTTCTAAAGTCACTGTCACGACTGCGTCTGCTCAATTCGCTCGGTCAAGAACTGATACAGCAGGCGCACGCCCACGCCGGTACCGCCTTTGCCACGGTAGCTTTCGGCGGCGGTCAGGTAGGCCGGCCCGGCAATGTCCAAGTGAATCCAAGGGTAGCCTTCGGCAAAGCGTTCCAGGAACTTTGCGGCGGAAATGTGGCCAGCTTCGCCCTTGCCGAGGTTGCTGAGGTCGGCGATGTCGGACTTGATGTGGTCGGCGTACTCGTCCCAGAGCGGAAACTCCACCAGGCGCTCGTGCACAGCGTAGCCGGCCGTGGCCAGCGCCTGCATGGTGGCTGCCTCGGCGGTGCCCATCACGGCGGAGGCCTCGGTGCCCAGGGCCCGTACAGCGGCCCCGGTGAGGGTAGCCAGGTCAATTACCAAC
>DASVTG010000081.1:0-4273 GCA_036387695.1 Hymenobacter sp.
GGCGGCGTGCGCCAGCGCTTCGGCATCGCGGTGGCGCTGTTGGGGTCGCCCCAGCTCATCATCGTGGACGAGCCCACGGCGGGCCTGGACCCCACGGAACGCAACCGCTTCCTGGATTTGCTGTCGGAAATCGGCGAAAACGTGGTGGTGATACTTTCCACGCACATCGTGGAAGACGTGACCGAGCTGTGCCCCAACATGGCCATCATTGCCGGCGGGGAAGTGGTGGCCACCGGCAGCCCCAACGAGGTGATTGGCGAAATCAGCGGCAAGGTGTACCGCACCAAAACCGAGAAAAGTGCTCTGGCCGCCCTGCGCGCCGAGCACGAAGTCATTTCCTCGAAGTTGGTGGCGGGCAACCCCGTGGTGCGCGTGTTCAGCGAGCTGCCGCTGAACGGCGGCGTGTTCGCGCCGGCCGAGGCCACCCTGGAAGACGTGTACTTTCACCGGCTGGCCCGCAGAGAATTAAAAATTACGAATTAAGAATTAAAAATGAACACAGGCTGGGCAGGCCATTCAGTGTGGTGCTCATCGCCAATTTTTAATTCATAATTCCTAATTCTCTCCCGCTATGTTTCGCGACGTCTTCTCGTTTGAGCTGCGCTTCCGGTTTCGGCAGCCCAGCACGTACATCTACTTTGGCATTTTGTTCGCCATTGCTTTCCTGTTCATTTCGGTGCAGGAAACGTTTTTTGGGCCCAGCACCGGTGGCAAGGTGTTCAAAAACGCCCCCGACACCGTGGCCAATTTCATGCTGGGCGGCTCCATGCTGGCCATGTTTATCACGGCGGCGGTGATGGGCACCCCCATTTACCGCGACGACAAGGACGGCATCGCGCCGCTCTTCTACACCACGCCGCTGGGCAAGTGGAGCTACCTGGGCGGCCGGTTTTCGGCCTCCATGCTCGTGACCTGGTTCATCATGAGCGGCATGCTGTTTGGGTGCGTGCTGGGCTCGGTGATGCCCTGGCTGGACCCCGCCAAGTACGGCCCGTTTCGGCTCGAAGCCTTCGTGCAGCCGCTGCTGTTCTTTGCGTTTACGAATGCTTTTTTCGCCGGCTGCATCTTTTTCGCGGCCTACAATTTTACCCGCAACTCGCTGGTGATTTACCTGGGCGGCATCGGGCTGTTCGTGCTCTACAACGTGGCCGGCGTGCTGGGCGCGCGGGTGGCCGACGAGCACATCGCCGGCCTCATCGACCCGTTTGGGCTCGACACCCGCGCCGTGGTGACCAAGTACTGGACCATTGCCGAGCGCAACACGCTGCTGGTGCCCTTTCAGGGCGATTTTATGTGGAACCGCCTGCTGTGGTGCGGCCTGGGCAGCGCGCTGGTGCTGCTCTCGTTTGCCACGTTCCGCATGGGGGCATTGGCCCAGGGCAAGCCGGCCCGGCTGGAGCCCGAAGCCCGCCGCGAGGCGGCCAACGCCGTCGTCCGGCGCTCGCCGCAGACGTTTGGCGCCGGCACCAGCTGGTGGCAGTGGGGGCAGCTCACGCGGGTGCAGTTTCTGAACGTGGTGCGCTCGTGGCCCTTCCGGGCCCTGGCCCTCATGGGGATGGTGTTTGTGCTGTTTGGCGCCTACTACCAGTGGAAAAACGACGGCGCCAGCTACCCCGTCACCTACCAGGTGCTGAGCATGGTCAACAACAACTTCGGTCTGTTCTTCCTCATCATCATCACCGTGTATTCGGGCGAGCTGGTGTGGCGCGAGCGGGAGCTGAAGCTTCAGCAGGTGTTCGACGCCTTGCCGCTGCCCAACTGGGTGACCTTCACCAGCAAGCTGACCGCGCTGCTGCTCACCCAGCTGGTGCTCTACGCCATGCTGGTGGTCACGGGCGTTGTCATTCAGGCCTACAAGGGCTTTGGCAACATCGAGCCGGGCGTGTACGCCAAAGACTTCCTGTTGCAGGCGCCCAGTCTGTTGCAGCTCTGCGTGCTCACCCTGGCCGTGCAAACCATTGTCAACAACAAGTACGTGGGCTACACGGTGATGATACTGTTCTACATCGTGGTGTTCATCGCGCCCGACGCCCTGGGCCTGCACCACGTGCTGCTGAAGTACAACGGCACCATCCCCAACACCTACTCCGACATGAACGGCTACGGGCATTTCGTGGCCCCGCTGTTCTGGATTAACCTGTACTACATGGCCTGGGCGCTGCTGCTGGCCGTGGCCAGCAACCTGCTGTGGGTGCGCGGGGCCGAAACCAGCGCGCGCCACCGCGGCCGCCTGGTGGGCCAGCGCCTGGTGCCCGCGGCCCGCTGGGGCGCGCTGGGCGCGGCGGCGGCCGTGCTGCTCACGGCCGGCTACGTGTATTACAACACCAACCGCCTCAACGAGTACCTCACGCCCCGCGGCGTGGAAGCCCAGCGCGCCGCCTGGGAGAACAAATACAAATACCTGGAGCGGGTGCCGCAGCCCAAAATTGCGGCCACGAAGCTGAGCGTGGACTTGTTTCCGACGGCCGCGCCCCGCCACTACCGCATGCAGGGCACGCTGACGCTGCTCAACCGCAACGCCCGGCCGCTCGACACGCTGGTGGTGAACTACGACCGCAGCCCCGCCGTGCAAACGCGGCTCACGCTGAGCCGGCCCGGCACCGTGCTGTTCGACGACAAGTTCAACGGCCTGCGCCTCTATCGCCTGGCCACGCCGCTGGCGCCCGGCGACTCCCTGCGCCTGGGCCTGGACGTGGCGTACACGGCCCGCGGCTTTTCCAGCCGGCCCCAGGACGCGGGCGTGTTCAGCTGGGCCACCATCACGCCCGAAGACCGCCTCACCGCCAACGGCACCTTCCTCGACGGCACGGGCGTCAGCCTGGGCTACAACCCCAGTGGCGAGCTCGAAGACGACGACGTGCGCAAGCGCAACGGCCTGAAAGAAAAGGAGCGGACCCCGCGCCTGAACGACGCCAAGGCCCTGATGGAGTGCGGCTTCACGCCCGACGCCGACTACACCCGCTTCGAGGCCACCGTGAGCACCGACCCCGACCAGACGGCCATCGCGCCGGGCTATTTGCAGAAGGAGTGGGTGCAGCACGGCCGCCGCTACTTCCATTACAAGATGGACGCGCCGATGATGAACTTCTTCGCCATTCTTTCGGCGCGCTACCGGGTGCACCGCGAGCAGTGGCAGGACGCCGCCACCGGGCAGCGGGTCAGCATCGACATCTACCACGACCCCAAGCATCCCTACAACGTGGCCCGCATGGCCGACGCCTTGAAAAAAGGCCTGACCTACTACACCAAAGCCTTCGGCCCCTACCAGTACCGGCAGGTGCGGGTGCTGGAGTTTCCGCGCTACAAAAACTTCGCGCAAAGCTTCCCCAACACCATTCCCACCTCGGAAGGCGCCGGCTTCATCACCGACTTGCGGGACCAGAAGAAGCTGGACAACGTGTTTTTCATCACCAACCACGAGCTGGGCCACCAGTGGTGGGGCCACCAGGTGGTGGGGGCCAACGTGCAGGGCTCGGCCATGCTGAGCGAGTCGCTGGCCGAATATTCTTCCCTGATGACGTGCAAGCAGGAGTTTTCGCCGGCCCAGATGCAGCGCTTCATGCGCCGCGAGCTGGACGGCTACCTCAGCGGCCGCCGGGCCGAGCGCAAGAAAGAGGTGCCGTTGATGCTCGTGGAAAACCAGCCCTACATCCACTACAACAAGGGCGGCATGGTGTTCTTTGCCTTGCAGGACTACCTGGGCGAAGACAAATTGAACGGCGCCATCAAAGCCTTCCTGGCCAAAACCCGCTACCAGACCCGGCCCTACACCAGCACCGCCGAGTTTCTGACCTACCTCAAGCAGGCCACGCCCGACTCGATGCAGTACGTGCTGCACGACATGTTCGAAACCATCACCCTGTACGAGAACCGCGTGAGCGTCGCCACCTACGCCAAGCGCCCCGACGGTCGCTACGACGTGCGCCTGACCCTGGAAGCCGCCAAAATGCGCGCCGACAGCCTCGGCAACGAAACCCCCGTCCGGCTCGGCGATTGGGTGGACGTGGGCATCTTCGGGCCCGACAAGATGGACGGCACCGAGGTGTACGACGCCAGCGGCGACGCGCTGCTGCTGCGCAAAGTGCGCCTCACCCAGCCGCATACCGTGCTCACGTTCGTGGTGGACAAGCAGCCCGCCAAAGCCGGCCTCGACCCCTACCACAAGCTCATTGACCGGCACTACCAGGACAACGTGCTGGCCGTGGAAGCGGGCCTGCCCAACGAAAAAGCCGTGGCCAAACGCTGAGGACGAAACCGGTTTCGCACAAAAAAG
>DASVTG010000082.1:0-2872 GCA_036387695.1 Hymenobacter sp.
GCAGCGCCGTGCACAGCAGCGCCACCGGCGTGGTGAGGGCCCCGAATATCACCGGCCAAAACGCGGCGGCCGGCACTTGCTCGCAGGCAATGGCCAGCAAGAGCCAGAGCAGGGTGAGCAAGGTAATTTTAAAAGCAAAAGAGCGGCGCACGGCACGAGCAACAGGGGCCCGCAAAGGTAGCGGCGGCGCCAGGAAGGCGGCGGCTGGCGGCGGGAATAGTTGGCTGCCGCGCCTGGGCAGCAAGCCGGCACAAATTTGCAGGAAGAAACCGACCAATTACCCCGAACTTGCCGCTTGGGGTCGGAATGTCTTCAATGCGGGCCCGCATTCACACGCCACTTCAGCACGCTTAAAAGCATCTGGACAAAGGGCCCGCGCAAGCTTGCACGAATTTTGCGCAGCCACACTTGCGGCCGGGAAGCGCCAGCCGCGGTTGTCGCGCGGCGCCCTCCTTTCGACTTTTCCTCCTTACCCGCCTCCGGCGATTGTATGCCCCCACTTCTCCGCAGTTTCTGCCGACATCTTTTTTTTCTACTGCCGTTGCCTGCGCTGCTGGCTCCGGCCCTGCAAACCCGGGCCGTTTCGGCCGAGCCGGGCGCGGGCAGTTTGGAATTTGTGCAAAACAAAGGCCAATGGGACCCGCGCGTGCGCTACGAAGCCGCGCTGCCCGCCGGCCGCCTCTACGTGCAGGCCAACGCTCTGACGTATTCTTTTTTGGACCCGGCCGCGCTCAACCACCACCGCGAGGCCACCGGCCGCCAGCCGGCCGCCCCAGAGTCGGCGGACCTGGCGGGCCACGCCTACACGGTGCACTTTGAGCGCGCCAACGCCCGCCCGCGCCTCACGGCCGAGGGCCCGACGGCCGGCGAGCGCAACTATTTTGTGGGCAACGACCCCGCCCGCTGGGCCGGTCACGTGGGGGCCTTCCGGCGGCTGCGCTACGAGGAGCTGTGGCCCGGCATCGGCCTGACGCTGTACGAAAACGCCGGCCGGCGCCTGGAATACGACGTGCTGCTGGCGCCCCGCGCCAACCCCGCCCGCGTGGCCCTGCGCTACGACGGGGCCGCGGGCCTGGCCCTGGACAAGGCCGGCAACCTCGTCATCAAAACCACCGTGGGCACCACCACCGAGCTGGCCCCGAAAGCCTGGCAGATTGACGCCGCCGGCCGGCACCAAGCGGTAGCTTGCCGCTACGTGCTCCGGGGCACCACCCTCACGTTTGCCCTGGGGGAGTACGACCGCGCCCGTGCCCTCACCATTGACCCCACCGTGCAGTTTTCGACCCTGACCGGCTCGACGGCCGATAACTGGGGCTTCACGGCGACGTACGACAATGCGGGCAACCTGTATTCGGGCGGCATCGTGTTCGACACGGGCGGGGCGTTTCCGGCCACCCCCGGCGCCTTCCGCACCCGCTTCAGCAGCGTGGTCGACATGGCCCTCATCAAGTACAACACCGCCACCACCGGGCCAGCAGCGCGGGTGTGGGCCACGTATTTGGGCGGCAACAACGCTGACTTCCCCCACAGCCTGGTGGTGAACGCGCGGAACGAGCTGGTGGTGTTGGGCAGCACTTCTTCCACTAATTACCCCGCCTCGGGCACCGCCTTGCAGCGCACTTTCGGGGGCGGCTCGCCCCTGGACCCTTTTCGCTCCGGCACCCGCACGGGCACCGAGATGTACAAGATGCCGAACGGCTCGGACCTGGTGGTAACCCGCTTCAGCGCCGACGGCAGCGCCTTGCTGGCCAGCACCTACCTGGGCGGTTCCGGCAACGACGGCGTGGTGGGCCAACCCGCGGCCATCGCGGCCAACTACGGCGACGCTTTCCGCAGCGACGTGCTGCTGGACGGCGACGGCAACGTGTACATCGCGGCCGCCACCAGCTCGGCCAACTTTCCGGGCCGGAACCTGGGCTTTAACGCCACTTACCGCGGGGGCGGCTCCGATGCGCTGGTGTGCAAGCTCAGCCCCAACCTCAACGCGGTGCTGTGGGCCAGCTACCTGGGCGGCACCGGTTCGGCGGAGGCTGCTTATTCGGTGCAGCGCGACGCCCAGGGCCGGGTGTACGTGTGCGGCGGCACGACCCTGGTGGTGGCCCCCGGCCCTGGGCCTTTTATAAACTTTCCGACCACGCCAGGGGCCTACCGCACCGCTTTCCCGGGCGGCAGCGCCGACGGGTTCGCGGCCCGCATCAGCGCCGACGGCCGCACCCTGGAGCGGGCCACGTTCCTTGGCACGAGCGGGTACGACCAAGCCCAGTTTTTGCAGCTCGATGCGGCGGGCAATGCCTACTTGTTTGGGCAAACCCTGGGGCAGTTTCCCATCACGCCGGGCCTGTACGGCAACGTGAACGGCACGCAGTTTATCCAGAAGCTAAACCCCGACCTCACGGCCAGCCTGTACAGCACCGCGTTTGGCAACCGCAACGGCCCCCGCGGGGGGCCCAACCTCGTGCCCACGGCTTTTTTGGTGGATGAATGCGAGCGGATATACATCAGCGGCTGGGGCGGCGAAGACAACAACCTCGACCCCGCCTGGCTGGGCGGCGACACCAACGGCCTGCCCACCACCGCCAACGCCGTGCAGCGCAGCACCGACGGCAGCGATTTTTATCTGGCCCAGTTCAAGGCCGGCATGACCGACCTGGAGTACGGCACCTTTTTCGGCCAGCAAGGCGGCCCGCCTGAGCACGTGGACGGCGGCACCTCGCGCTTCGACAAGCGCGGCATTGTGTACCAAGCCGTGTGCGCCACCTGCCAAGGCGCGCAGGGCTTCCCGGTGCCGCCCGGCGCGGGCAGCTACACCTCCCGCAACGGCAGCAGCAACTGCAACAACGGCGCCTTCAAAATGAACTTTGAAATCATTCAG
>DASVTG010000083.1:0-3051 GCA_036387695.1 Hymenobacter sp.
TTCTACAACCGGGGCGGCGGGGCCGGCCTGGGCCTGGCCGTGCCCACCCAAACCCTGGCCGAAGACCGGTTACACCTCAGCCAAGCCGAGCAGCAGGCCCTCATCGCCTTCATCGCATCGTTGAACGACGCGCGAGAAGTAACGAACCAGCAGTACCCTCCTGTCCGCTGAAAATGACTTCTGCAGGCTCTACCGGTCACGGCACAGGACGGATTTGCGCCGGGCCGCGCCAGCACCAGCCTGCGTTGCCAGCCAATCCAAAGGCCTGAGCAGCATTTTCACCTCGCAGCTGCTCTCAACTCCCGGCTTTTGTGGTGAGCCCGGCGGATGCAACGCCAACGTGCCTACCCCATTGGCTCGGTGGGCACATCGCCGGCCAGCCATGCTTTAAACGCGGCCACTTTGTCGCGGCTGACGTGCGCGTTCTGGGTGGGCGTAGGCTCCAGGGTCAGGACAAGCTTGCCGTTAAAGTAAGACCGCACGCAAGCTGCGCACGGCCTGAACGTGGGTGAGCACACGCTATCCACGTGGCTTTGCCTGATGTTGCGTTGAGCAACCCGCTAACCGCAACGCGCCGAGCTAAAAATAAAAAGCCCCGCCGGCTATACCGGCGGGGCTTTTCAGCAATAGCAATGGTAAGCGCAACTAGCTTATACCCACTTGTTGTCCAGCGAGGCGCCGTTCACGTCGAGCTTGTTGGCCGAAATTTTCAAACGCAACACCATCGATGCCTGCGTTTGGTCACCACGGGCGTCGAAAGACTCTTCGTAAGCCACGCAGTAAGCTTCTTTGAAAGCAATTTCTTTCATCTTCGAATCCTGGTCACCGCGCTTGAAGACGATTTTGCCTTCGGAGCGTTTGTATGGGTCCAGCATCCAGCTGATGAGTTTCGTGCTATCAGTCGAAACAATAGTTACGTCGACCGTGCCGCCTTGCACAACAGATGAGGGACGACCTTTGTCGTCAGTCGTCTGATTGAACTTGTAGCTACAGCTAACTACTTCACATTCTTCGCTGCCAGCAGCGTCAAAAACTGCACTAAAAGAAGCCATATGGTAAAAAGGTTGGTGAAAAAGTGGAAAATACCTAAAAATCTATACGAAGGTATTTGCAATAAGTTGAGCTTACATGCAATTACCGCATTATCCTAAGATTACTTCTTCCAACTCCTTGAAAGAGGACAAGTTAATTACGAATTATTGCTGGGCGTACTCCGCGCTCCAGTCGCGGCCGGGGTTATCCGGGTCGTCGCCCTTGGTGCCATCGAGCGATACCAAGAAGGTTTTGGCCGGGAAATAGGGCACCATGTGAATGTCGAGCAAAATCCGGTCCTTCTGGTCGGGGTCGCGCTCAAACTTTTTCACCGAAAACTTTTCAATGAGCTTGCCGGGGCCGGCGATGCCATCGAGGAAGCGCACAATCTGGTTCTGGATGTCCATGCGCATGTTGTGGTCCCAGTTTTCAAAGGCGCGGCGGTTGAGGAAGTCAATCAGCACCTTGGTCACGTAGTCGAACACGCGCACCACGGAATACGTCTGCAGGCCGATGTTGTCGCCGTTGAACAGCGTTTTGGCCGAGAAGGCCATCACGCGGCCGTACTCGTTGACCATCGGCACGAGGCCAATCTTTTCGAGGTTGGAAATCTCGCTCTTGCGGAGCGGAAACTTCACGCCGTCCACTTCGTTCAGGGTGCCGTGCTTGCGGCCCGCCGTGACCTGCGAGGCCAGCGTGGAGTAGATGCGGCCCGCCAGCGCCGACGAAGGCGGCACGAACATGTCTTCCTCCTCGCCTATTTCTTCCAGCTTGCCGCGGCCCACCAACCAGTTGGCCGTCATGATGACGTTGGACTTGTAGGCGTCGCCGCCGGTCAGGTTGGCTTCTTCGAAAAGCTCAATGACGTCCTCGGGGGTGTCGTAATGCTCGAAGTCGGTTACGAGCATCACCTTGTTTTTGTGCGCAATTTTGGCCCACTTGTCCACCACTTTGTTGGAACCCAGGTAGCCGGGCACCACAAGCAGCGAGTAGTTGTCGCGCAGGTCGAGGCGGTCGTAGTTCTGCTCCAACTCGTTCGACACCGCATCGATGAACGTGGTGTTGTCCAAGTCCTGCAGCTGGTCCTTGTCCGCGTTCATGATGGAGACGTTTTTCACTTCGTCCTGGTCCGTATTGCGGAAAAACAGGGCCACGGAGCGGTAGGCCTGCTCCAGCTCGTGCGTGGCCTCTACGGCTTTCTTGAGGTTCTCCGTCAGCTGCTGCTGGGTTTCCTCTACGCGCTGGCTGCCTTGTTCGACGGCGTCGGCCACGGTTCCGGCCTCGCTCAACAACGAATGCCACAGCGCCAGCCGCTTCTTCAGCTGCTGGCGGTCGGTCTTCTTGCTTTCTTCGGAAAGAAAAATCTTTTTGCGGGCTTTCTTTTCCGGGTTGAGGTTGGAAGCGCCGTCGATGGTGGTTTCGAGCAAATCAAACCCGCCTACTTTGAGCAGGGCCTGGGTGCTTTGTTCAAGGGCCGGGCCGGCGCCTTCGCGGGTGCGATAGCCGGCCGCGTCTTGCTGTTCAAGTGCCATATTGGAATGAGAAGCGATAAGTCGATGAGGGGTAGATGCGAGCCGGAGCCTATTCCAGTTCGTCCATCATGGCTTGAATGGCCGCCAGAAAAGCCGCTTTGGTTTCGGGGTTTTCCAAAGCGGTTTTCAAAATCTTGTTCGACTTGAGCTGGCGCAGCAGCTTTTGCAAGTCGTCGGTTTCGGAAGCCAAGCCCTGCAGGAAGTTGCTCTGATTGATGATGCCTTTCTTGCCAAAGTCGCCCAGCGAAGCAAAATGCAGCTTTTCAGGCACGGTAACGCCTTGCGCGTCCGAAAACTCAACCGCCACTTCGGGCTTGAATTGGGCAAACACCGCTTCGGGGGTTTTGAGGCCTCCCACCACCTCGGGCCGGAGCGGGGTGTTGGTGGTGAGTTTTTGCACCAGCAAGGTGCGGTTGAGCGGGATGTCCGAGATTGCTTCGGAGGAGATGTCGAGCTTTCGCTCCTGACCGCCAATTCCGTACGTGTA
>DASVTG010000084.1:0-3427 GCA_036387695.1 Hymenobacter sp.
GCCCCGGCCAGACGCACAACATGAGCATTTCGCTGGACGACTAACAAAAGCTCAAGCGAGGAAAAGGCCGGTTTCCGTGGGGAAGCCGGCCTTTTTACGGTTTGGCGGGAATGATAGTCCGCAATCGATTTGGCCGCCCGAAGCAACCATCGGACCTTTGCCGCATCTGTTGGCCTCGCCCGTGGAAATAAATTTAGGGTGCTGCGTATGCGATGTTTTTACCTGTTGTGTTGGTTGATGATGGCGGCGGGCGTGGCCCGGGGACAAGAAAAGCCCGCGGCGGCCGGCACCGCCGCGGCGGCCAAGCCCGCGCCGAAGCGCCAGCTGCAAGCCGTGCGCATCAGCACCCCGATTAAGCTCGACGGAGAGCTGGACGAGGCGGTGTGGCAAACGGCGCCCATCGCCTCTAAATTCTTTGAGCTGGAGCCCACGCCGGGCCGCGAAGAAAAACACCCCACCGAAGTGCGCGTGCTCTACGACGACGCGGCCATTTACGTGGGGGCCATCATGCACGACGTGGCCCCGGATTCCATCCTGCGCGAGCTCAGCGCCCGCGACAACATTGGCAATTCCGACTGGTTTGGGGTGTTTTTTGACACCTACAACGACCACCTCAATGGCTACGAATTCATAGTGACGTCGGGCGGGGTGCAGGTGGACTTGCGCAACTCGCCGGCGACCGGCGGAGGCGAAAACTGGAACGCCGTGTGGGACTCGCGCACGGTGTTGCGCGGCAACGACTGGGTGGCCGAAATGCGCATTCCCTACTCCGCCATTCGCTTCAGCAAAGCGGTCGACCAAGTGTGGGGGCTGAATTTTGGCCGCCAGCGCCGCGTCACCCGGCAAAAGTTTTTCTGGAACGAGGTGAAGCCGCAGGTGGACGGCTTTGTGAACCAGTGGGGCGAGCTCACGGGCCTCAAGGACCTCAAGCCGCCGCTGCGCCTCTCGCTCACGCCCTACGTGTCGGCCTACGTGAACCACTACCCCTACAACGAGCAGGGCAAGCAAAACGCCAGCACCAGCTTCAACGGCGGGGCCGACGTGAAGTGGGGCATCAACGAAAGCTTTACCCTGGATGCGACGCTGGTGCCCGACTTTGGGCAGGTGCAGAGCGACAACCAGGTGCTCAACCTTTCGCCCTTTGAGGTGCAGTACAACGAAAACCGGCAGTTTTTCACCGAAGGCACCGAGCTGTTCAACAAAGGCGGCTTGTTTTATTCGCGCCGGGTGGGGGCCCAGCCGCTGGGATTCAGCGAAGCCGACCGGCAGCTGCGGGTGGGCAGCCAGGAGGCCGACGGCAGCCGGCGCCAGGGCGAGTTTGTGGTGCAGAACCCCGGCGTGACGCGCCTGCTGAACGCCACCAAAGTATCGGGCCGCACCAGCAAGGGGCTGGGCGTGGGCGTGTTCAACGCCTTGAGCAACGACGTGTACGCCACCCTGCAGGACAGCACCAGCGGCGCCCGCCGCGAGGTGCTCACGCAGCCGTTCAGCAACTACAACATCGTGGTGCTGGACCAGAGCCTGAAAAACAACTCCTACGTCTCGCTTATCAACACCAACGTGACGCGCGCCGGCCAGACCTATGACGCCAACGTGACCGGCGGCCTGTTCCGCTTCGCCAACCAAAAGAACTCCTACGCCGTGAACGGCAGCGTGGTCTACTCCAACCGCCGCGGCAAGGCCTTCAATTCGGAGCAGGAAATTGACGACCAGGACGGGTACAAGTACTACGTGAACCTGAGCAAAATCAGCGGCAATTTCACTTGGAGCATCGACCACGGCGTGGAGTCCCACACCTACAATCCCAACGACCTGGGCCTGCTCTTCAGCAACAACAACCTGTCGCAGTCGCTCAACGCCAACTACAACATATACAAGCCTTTCTGGAAGGTGAACAAGCTGAGCACCTACGCCAGCGTGAGCTATTCGCTGTTGCAGAAGCCCCTGCGCTACCAGGAAGTGGGCTTTTACGCGGGCGGCAACACCACCTTCACCAAGAACTTCCTTACCACGGGCATCAACTTGTCGGCCAACCCGGAGCGCCGCGACTACTTCGACCCCCGCCGCGAGCCCCTGGGCAAGTACTACGTGCGCCTGCCGGCCAACTTCCGCGTCGACGGCTTTGTCTCTTCGGATTATCGCAAGAAGTTTGCCTACGACGTGAGCTACGCGGCCCGCTTTTTTGCGGCCGACGGCAACCGCACCAACCGCAACACGCTGTACCTGAGCCTTAGCCCGCGCTACCGCGCCAGCAACCACCTCAGCTTCGTGTACGAAGCCAGCTACGAGGCAATTCGCAACCAAGTAGGCCGCGGGCGGCCTAGACGGCAAATTTCCGCAGGATGCCGAGTTGAAAAAGCAATTTGGCGAAGACGTGCTGCTGGGCCGCCGGACCGTCAGCACGGTGAGCAACACGGGCACCGCCACCTACACCTTCACCAATCGCATGTCGTTCAACATCCGGCTGCGGCACTACGTGAGCAACGTGCACTACCGCGACTTCTCGCGCCTGCACCCCGAGGGCGTGGAAACGCCGGAGCCCGGCTACGTGCGCAACCGCGACAACACGTTCAACGCCTTCAACGTGGACGCGGTGTATTCGTGGTGGTTTGCGCCCGGCTCGCAGGTGAGCATCGTGTGGAAAAACGCCAGCATGCCGGACAACGCCTACCGCTTCGGCAACGACGCTACCCCACTCTACTTCGACAACCTGAACAATACCCTCAACACGCCGCACAACAACTCGGTGTCGGTGAAGGTGTTGTACTACCTCGACTACCTGGCCCTGCGGCCCCGCCGCGGCTAGGAGCGGAGCTAGGGCAGCACCGTCACCCGAGATTTGTCGTAGAGCCGCAGCCAGTCGCGCCGCAGAATGGCGTAAAGCCGCTCGTCCTCGAACTCGCCCTGCTCGTTCACGCCCGACTCGCGCATCACGCCTTCGAACTCGAAGCCCGGCGTTTTGGCAATGGAGCGCTGCGAAGCCACGTTGGACACGCGATGGCCGGTGGCCACGCGGATCAGGCCCAGCAGCTCGAAAGCCAGGTAAAACAGGTGGGGCTTGCTGCGCGGCGTGACGCCCCGCCCGCGCATGTGCCGAAAAATGTCGGCCCCGGTGGAGGCGTAGCTTTCCTCCCAGCTGTCCACCGTGAGCACGGTCATGCCGGCCAGCTGGTCGCCCAGCAGCGAGTAAAAGCCAAAATTGGTGCGGCGCCCTTGCTCGTAGCGCGGCAAGTAGTTGCGAAACAGCTCGTCGAGCATGTCCTTCGAGTCGGGAAAGCCCTGAAACCGGGTGAATATCTCGGGCAGGTTGTCCTCGTTGATGAGGTGCAGGGCGATGGAGTCGGAGTAGAGCGCGGTAAACATGGAGCAAAGGGGAAAGGCTTAACTTTTGGTGGAGTGACGCCCGGGCAGGCGCAGCCTTGCAGCA
>DASVTG010000085.1:0-6668 GCA_036387695.1 Hymenobacter sp.
ACCGGCGGTGCCAAAAACGTCACGCGGCTGCCCAGCATCAGCCCCACGCGGGTGTCGGTCGAAAACCAGTAATAGTCTTTGGGGTATTGCCCTTTCACCCCGTCGTTGATGACGCCGTGCGTGTAGCTGGCATACGCTCCGAAGGTGAGGGGCAGCACCTGCACCTTCTCGCTTACGCGCAGGCGGTAGGGCGAATACAAGACTTTCAGCGAAGCCAGGCTCAGCGCCGAGCCCGCGTACCGCTCCGACACGTAGCCAACGAGCACGTCGGTTTCGAGCCGGCCTTTGCCGAATGCGTAGCCGACCCCGCCCGCCACCATGCCCAGGCCGCCGCCCGTTTGCAGCACCAAGTGTTTGGGGCGGTACCAGGGCCGCTCCACCGGGGGCCGCGGGCCGGCGGCCACGATGGCCGTGTCCGGCGGCGGAGTGGCGCCCTGGGCCCCGAAAGCAACCAGCAGCCAAGCGGCAAGAACGAGCTTTTTCATCTAGAAGGTTATTTGCTTGATGCGAAACTGCCGGTCGCCCCACACGGTGACCACAAAGTACCTGTGCTCCGAAAACGCGTCAGAATTCACGTAGGTCACGCCGTCGTTGTAGGGCTGGCCGATGGAGGACTGGTGGTTGTGGCCGTTCATTTCGAAGACCAGGCCCGAGGCCTCGCGCAGGGCTCTGACGTAGGGCATGCGCACGGCGGGGTCGAAATCGTTGCTGGTGGGCGGCACGTGCGAAATCACCACTTGCCTGCGGGCGCCCTCCAGGTTGGCCAGCTGCGGCTGCAGCCAGCTCAGGTCGGGTATTTGGCCGTTAAAATTGTACTCGCGGCCGTTGGTGTCCACCAAAACGAACTTGGTGTCGCCGTACACGAAGGAGTAGTTCAGCGGCCCGTAGATGTGCCGGTACGTTTCGCGGCCGTTGCCCACCAGGTCGTGGTTGCCGACGACGGTGAGGTAGGGCACTTTCAAGCGCCGCAGCCGCTCGTCGACCCAGCGCATTTCGCGGGCCAAGCCGTAGTCGGAAATATCGCCTGCCACGAGCAAAAAGGCGATGCCGGGCTGCTGGTTGACGCTGGCCACCAGGTCCTCGGCTTCGCCGTAGAAGTTCTGGGAGTCGCCGGTAAACACGAAGCGGAGCGTGTCGCCGTCCGCCAGTGGCCGGGCTTGCAGCTTGGCCAGGTTTTTCGCGGTGAGGTTGGTGAATTCTTCCGGGACGCGGTGGTCGTTGGGGCTGAATTCGATTAAGTCGCAGCCCGCTAGCCCCAGCAGCGCAGCCAGGGGCAACGCGCGGGTCCAGCCGCGCAGGGTGGAGTGTATAGGCATGAGCATGTTGCCGGCGCAGGGCCGTAAGGCACTAAATGGTTACTTAACTATTCCTGCATGCATCAGGTTGGCTACCCGGAAGCATTTAACTCACTTTTAATGTCAAGCCAGCCGCTGCAAGTCAAGCAGGGCCTGTAGGACCCGGCTGATGTCGTAGTTAGACGCATGGTCGAGCAATTTGCTTTATTCCAAGACCGTAAAGGTGTCGGCCGTCAAGCCATCATGGCCACCAAATGCAGCACGGCCGTTCCCAGCACCTCATCGCCCAGCAGCTGCACGTGGGGCAAGGCCGCGGCCGGGCTCAGGCCCTTGGTGAAGAGCTTCCAGGCCACCTCGGGGGGCATTGCCACTTCGGCTTCGGCGGGGTGGCCGGGCGCGGGCGGCCGCAGCTGCCAGCCGGCGCTCGTCTGCTCCACCTGCCACGTGCCGCCGCTTTGCGTCGTCACGCGCACGTGCACCACGGCGCCCAACGGGGCCGGCACGGCCCGCAGGGCGTGGGGCAGCCCGCGCATCAGCGTGTCGATGAACGGCCGAAACAGCTCGGGCGTCAGCAGCTCCGTCGCGTGGCCCACCGCTTCGCGGATTTGCTGCTGGTGGTGCCACTTTTCGGTGTACTCCCGGGCCACGTGAAACCAGTTGAGCGACTCCTCCTCACCGGCCCAGGCCACAGCGAAAGCAGCAGGCGCCCACGGGTCAAGCGTGTTCAGAAAGGCCGAATACTCGGCACCCGATTGCTCCAACAGGCTGATTAGCACTTCCGGACTCAGGCGGCGCGTGGCCCCTACCCAGTCCGCATTCAGCCGGTTGAGAAAGGCCACGAGGCCGTCGTAGGAGGCGTCCTCGGGCACCTCGGCAAAATGGCCGTCGCGCAGCATGGAAAGCGTGCGCAAGCTGCCATCGAGCAGGTGCGCGGCCACGTCCTTCACCGCCCACTGCCGGGCCAGCGTGGGGCGCTGCCAGTCGGCGGGCGCGAGCGAGCGCAGCAGTTCCAGCAGCTTTGCATCCAGCACCGGAAAGAGTGGCAGCACGTCGATGGGCACCATGGCATGGGGCAAAATGAGCGGAACGAAAGCCGTTGGCAGCTTGTCAGGCAGCATTTTACTTAAATGTAGCAACGGCGGCTAACTACTTAACCGCCGCTTCCACCACAAGCAACGCTTGCTCGGCCCAGCGCCGCATGTGCGGGCCGGAGTAGTGCAGGCGGTCGCGGGTAAATTGGTTCTCGTCGCCCGCGGCGCCACGCGTTATGGGCGTAATGTCGACAAAGGAAACGCCCACGGCCTGGCACTCTTGCCTGGCCACGGCGTTGAACTGGTCAATTTCGGCCCCGATGCGCGCCCGGTCCTGCCCGTTGGCAAAGGGCGACTGCCCCCAGTCGGGGATGGAAAGCACCAGCACCCGGCCCGGGCGGTTGGCGGCCCGGGCCAGGGCCGTGCGCAGCAATTGCTGAAATTCGGTGCGGTACGTGGCCAGCGACTCGCCCCGGTATTGGTTGTTGACCCCAATCAGCAGCGAAACCAGGTCGTAGGTTTTCGTAATCCGGGCGTCGGCAATGGCACCGGCCAGTTCCGAAGTCGTCCAGCCCGTGCGCGCGATGATGTCGGGCTCCTGCAAATTCACGTTGCGCTGCTGGGCCATCGCGGCCAGTTGCACGGGCCAGCGCTCGGCGTTGGCCGCACCCTCCCCTATCGTGTAGGAGTCGCCCAGCGCCAGGTAGCTCAGGGCGGCCGTGGGGGCGGGGGCGGGCGGCGGCAAGCCCGCACTCGGAGCGGGCATCGGCATGGGCTCCTTGCTACAGGAAAAAGCAAGCAGCGAAAAGAGCAGAATTAACCGGCGCATCGATTCAGTTATTTAAGTGGCAAGCGCACCTACGCGCCGCAGGTTCCTCAGGATTGGGCGGCCCCCGCGGTTTGTTCTTCAAAGACGGATAGTTGGCGGCATGGGGGCCACTGGTACCCACACGCCGCCGGCACCTTACCCGATGGCCTGCGCCAAATCCTCAATCAAATCTTCGGCGTCTTCAATGCCCACGCTCAGGCGAATGAGCGAGTCGCTGAGGCCCGATTTGCGGCGCTGCTCGGCCGGAATGCTGGCGTGCGTCATGGTGGCGGGGTGGCCGCTGAGGCTTTCCACGCCGCCCAGGCTTTCGGCCAGGGTGAAGTACTTGAACTTCTCGAGCACGGCCACGGCGTCTTCCTGGCGGTCGCTCTTCAGCACGAAGGAAATCATGCCGCCGAAGTCGCGCATCTGCTTGGCCGCCACCGCGTGGTTGGGGTGGTTCTCGAAGCCCGGCCAGTACACTTTCTCCACTTTGGGGTGCTGGCGCAGGTACTCGGCCACGGCGCGGCCGTTTTCGCAGTGCCGCTGCATGCGGATGTGCAGCGTTTTGAGGCCGCGCAGCACCAGGAAGCAGTCCTGGGGGCCAGGCGTGCCGCCGCAGGCGTTCTGGTAGAAGCTCAGGCGCTGGTGCAGCTCGTCGGTGTTCACCACCAGGGCACCCATCACGGTGTCGGAGTGGCCGGCCATGTACTTGGTCAGCGAATACATCACGATGTCGGCGCCCAGGTCCATGGGCGTTTGCAGGTAAGGCGTGCTGAAGGTGTTGTCCACGGCCAGCAGGGCGCCGCACTCCTTGGCTACGGCCGCCGCGCCGGCAATGTCGATGACGTTGAGGAGCGGGTTGGTGGGCGTTTCCACCCAAATGAGCTTGGTTTTTGGGCCGGCCACGGCGCGCACGGCTTCCATGTCGTGCATGGGCACGAAGTGGAATTTGATGCCGAAAGGCTCGTACACTTTGGTAAAAAGGCGGTAGGAGCCGCCGTAGAGGTCGTTGGTCGAAATCACCTCATCGCCGGGCTGCAGCAGCCGGGCCACGCAGTCCATGGCGGCCATGCCGGAAGCGAAGGCCAGACCGTGCTTGCCGTTGTCGAGGGCCGCCAGGGCGTCTTGCAGCTGCGAGCGGGTGGGGTTGTGCGTGCGGGAGTACTCGAAGCCCTGGTTTTTGCCGGGCGAGGTTTGCACGTAGGTGGACGTTTGGTAAATGGGCGTCATGATGGCCCCGGTGTGGGGGTCCGGATGCACGCCGGCGTGGATGGCTTTGGTGGCGAATTTCATGGAGCAAAGGTAGTTTCTGTGGCTTGTTACGCAGGCGGCGGCCCCACGGCACCCAGCCTGCGATGAGCCGGGAGCGCACCTCCTGGTATTACCCAATTTCTAAATCAAAATTTTTCGCCTGCCAGTGCTAAAAGATATTTGGCAGTCAACCATTTCGGCCAGTACCTTCGTCTCGCCGGCCGGAGTGGCCTGTAATTATTCTTTTATTTTTTTACATGAAAAAACTCTACTTACTTCTCACAGTCGCGCTGCTTCACGGCGCGGCGCACGCGGCTCCCAAGCCCACGCCGAAAACGCTAACCGTCACAGACACGGCTTCGCTGAAACGAGCCTACCTGGCATACGCCGATTCCGTGCACGCCACGCTGCACTTCCAGCAAGGACACATTGTGCTGCCCGGCGGCGTGGGCGAGCTCACGGTGCCCAACGGCTTCCGCTACCTCGACTCGGCCCAAAGCCGCCGCGTGCTGCAGCAGGTCTGGAACAACCCCGACGGCGAAAGCATGGGCATGCTCTTCCCGGCCAACCGCGGCCCGCTCAGCGACGACAGCTGGGCCTACGTCATCCAGTACGACCCCATGGGCCACGTGAAGGACGACGATGCCGACGACATCGACTACGCCGACCTGCTGGCCGACATGCAAAAGGACACCGAGGAAGGCAACGCCGAGCGCGAAGCCGCCGGCTATGGCCCCGTGCACCTGCTGGGCTGGGCCGCCAACCCTTACTACGACAAGGAGAGGCACGCGCTGCACTGGGCCAAGACCCTGCGCTTCGGTGGCGACAGCACCGAAACGACCCTTAACTACAACGTGCGCTTGCTGGGCCGCAAGGGCGTGCTGGTGCTCAACGCCGTGGGCGAACCCGGCCAAATCGGTCAAATCAAGGCCAGCATTCCGGGCCTGCTCGGCAGCGTAACCTTCACCAAAGGCCAGCAATACGCCGATTTCGACGCCGGCCTCGACGAAGTGGCCGCCTACGGCATTGGCGGACTGGTGGCCGGCAAAGTGCTGGCCAAAGTGGGCCTGTTCGCCGTCATCCTCAAATTCTGGAAACTGGGTCTGCTGGCCTTGGCCGGTGCTTGGGCCGGAATCAAGAAGTTCTTCGGCTTCGGGGCCAAGGAGGCTTAGCAGAAAGTTTTACCGCTCTGGCCCAGCCGGAGCCGCTCCGAAAGGCGTAAGCAGCACTGTCCGGGTGCCGGCTTGCGCCTTTCTTGCGTTTCGCAGGCTGTGGGCCCGGCGCCCTTCCGTACCGTATGAAATTTCTGCGCGAGCTTTTTCGAAAAAATTTCTCCACGCTGCTGTCCATGCTCCTGCTGGTGGCCGTGCCCCTGGTGGGCAGTTCGTCGCTCACGTTCGTGCTCTACAAAAACCAGGAATTTCTCGAAAACCTGACTTCGGCCCAGAGCCTGCTCTACTTCGTCATCGTGGGCGTGGCCATGGCTTTTTCGCTGGTCAACACCACGGCCGTGGTGCTTGTGACCGGCTTTTACCTGGGCTGGAGCGGCTTTCCGGGCATGGTGGTGGCCTACGCCCTCGCGGCCCTGGTGGGCTACCAGATTGCGGCCACCCTCGACCACGGCAAAATGCTGACCTTCCTCGGCCACTTTCCCAAAGCCGAAGCCGTGATGCGCGAGCTGAAAACCGACAGCCTCTCGCTCATCATCCTCATCCGCCTGTCGCCGGTCACCCCCTTTGCCCTCATGACCTTTATTCTGGCCGTGATGGGCGTCGAGCGGCCCCGGTTCCTGATTGGCTCGGTGGTGGGCATGCTGCCGCGCAGCCTGTTTTTCTACTGGCTGGGCACTAAAGCGCAGGACGTTTTCACCCTACTCAAAGACCCCGGCACCGGCACCACCGGCAAACTGCTCCTCATTGGTCTGGTAGTGGCCTCCTTTTTCGGCCTCTACTACCTTTTCAACCAAGCACTGAAGCGGGCCCTTAGCAAGGGAGCCGCTAGCAACATAAATCAAGCCTGATTTAGAGCAGCTTGCGTGTTTATTAAAAAAATATTCACTAAAAATGTGCTCCAGGCTTGTACAACCGCATTTTTTGCTCCTACCTTTGCGGTCCCATCACGGGAAATGGTTGTGTAGCTCAATTGGATAGAGCATCTGACTACGAATCAGAAGGTTTAAGGTTCGACTCCTTACACGACCACATTAAACCGCCTCCATGCTATCGTGGAGGCGGTTTTTTCGTTTATGAGTATGCCAGGAGTATAACTCAGGGGCGACAT